>CADBNJ010000283.1 GCA_902795955.1 Oscillospiraceae bacterium | reverse complement strand
TACATATGCCGACATCGACTGGCAGTACCTTGATAAGATCCGCGACTGCTGCAAGGAGCACGGCATAACGCTCGTGCTGATCAAGTCACCCTCCTGCCAGCCGTACTGGTTCGAGGAGTGGGACAAGCAGATCGCTGATTACGCGGACAGGAACGGCCTGACATATATCAATTTCCTTGCCCACGGAGATGAGACTGGGATAGATTATACGACTGACACATACGATGCAGGACTTCATCTCAATCTGTCCGGTGCGGAGAAGGCAAGCATGTGGTTCGGCAAGTTCCTGGCACAGCTCCCGGGGATCACTGACCACCGCAATGACAGTGAGCTCGTTACGCGCTGGAATGATAAAATAGAGTTCTATGAGGCCATGAAGGCTTCGCAGTACAAACAACTGGAAGAGACCGGTCAAGTGACCAGCTTCAGATAGATTATTTATTTTTGGAGGAATGGAAATGAAAAAGACAGTTATTATCGGTTTGATCGCAGCTTGTGCAATGGCCTTTACGGCCTGCTCCGGCTCTAATACGAACAGCTCGGCACAGGGATCAGACGCAAGCCAGGCAACAGCAGCTTCACAGGGCGAGTCCCAGGGATCCGGCTGGGTGTTCAAGAGCGGCGATGTTGAGATCGCAATGAACGCTCCCGCTGCCCCCATCATCGAGAAGCTCGGGCAGGCTAAGAGCTCTTATGAAGCACCCAGCTGCGCTTTCGACGGCATGGATGTTGTTTATTCCTATGCAGGATTTGACCTTCTGACATACACATCAGACGGAAAGGATGCTAAGGTCAGCGGCGTTGTTCTCCGTGATGATTCCGTCGAGACACCCGAGGGTCTGTTCATCGGTTCAGACAAGGCTGCAGTTGAGAACACCTACGGCAAGATGGAGGATGGTGCCAACAACCTCCGCGTTACCAAGGGCAACTGCGAACTGCTCATAATCCTTACGGATGGTGCAGTATCGTCGATCCAGTACATCGCGAAATAAGAGTCAGATCAGTATTTAATGAGAGGGTGCCGGTGCCGGCGCCCTCTTTTTGTATGAGTTTCTTCACGGGATTTGCGGGATGATGTTTCCGGGGGCGATGCCAGCGTTTCCGCCGAAAAACGGTGATTCTTCCGCAAAAAATGCGGAAAAAATATGAATTCCTGCGGATTCCGCAAGAATCAGAAATTCTTCCGCAAATCCTGCGGAAAAAATCGTAGAATCTTGCGGAAGCGGGCGCCCTCTTATGTTTCTACGGCTTTACAATTGTATGACCGGACTGCAAAATCTGACAAAATGTGGTATCATGGTCACAATATTTATCGATGGAGGACTATATAATGCTCAATCTGAAGCAAACTCTGGCATTCGGTTTGACCGCAGCAATGGTATTCTCCTTTGTTCCGGGCACCGTATTTGCTGCGTCGGAAGGGGAAGAGATTACTGAGTCTGCCGGTATTTCCGCGTCAGAAGATACTGCAGATGCAGCACAGCCTTCGGAGACTGCGGAAGTTACCGCAAATGAGGAGATAACAAGGCTCGTTGCGACGAACAAAGGGTGGAAGAAGGTCTCCGGCAAGTGGTACTACTATGATAGTAACGGAAAGAAGGTTACCGGATTTCAGAAGATAGACGGCAAACTGTATGCTTTCAATAAGAGCGGGGTAATGCTGTACGGATGGCAGAAGAGTACCGACGGCAAATGGTATTATTTCGGCAAGGACGGGTCAGCGTCCGTATCCAAGTGGATCAAGCCTGACGGCTACTGGTATTACCTGGGCAAAGACGGTGTCATGGTGACGGGCATCGCCGAGATCGACGGTGAATTCTATAAGTTCAAGTCATCGGGTATTCTTACGACCGGATGGCATAAGAATAATGACGGTTCTTGGTATTACTTTACTGCCAATGGTGCGGTGAAGGGCTGGAAGACCATCGGTAATGTCAAGTATTATTTCGATGAAGATACGGCTCTGATGGCTACCGGATGGCAGGAGATAGATGCTTATACGTATGTCTTTGAAGACAGCGGTGCCATGAAGAAGTCCTGCTGGGTCGAGGATGAGGAAGGCAATGTTTATTACCTTACCGAGAACGGCACCGTGAAGGTGAACGGATGGCAGACGATAAACGGCAACAAGTATTTCTTCAATGAGAACGGTATCAAGCTTACCGGGTTCCAGACTATCGACGACGAGCTGTATTGCTTCGGCTCTGACGGTGTCATGAAGAAATCATGCTGGGTAGAGGATATCGAGGGGAATTATTATTACCTGACGGAGAGCGGCGTTGCCAAGAAGAGCGGCTGGATCCTCATAGGTTCCGATTACTATTATCTCGATGAGAGCGGCGTAATGCTGACAGGCATTCAGGAGATCGGCGGTTATACTTATTATTTCTATCCGCTCGGCAAGGATGCGGGCAAGATGGCTAAGAATACCGTCATCAACGACATGCATTTCGATAAGAACGGCCATTACGATTATCAGGTCGTAAGAGATGTGGTATGGCATGCAAAGCCCATGGGAAGCTATGCTTTGGGTTCTGATGAGGCGGACGACAATGCGAAGCTTATATGCAGCCTGCTGATGCTCGATTACGGCTGGACTTTTGAGGCCTGCTGCGGTCTGCTCGGCAATATCGCAGGTGAGGGCGGACTTAACCCCTGGCAGTGGGAGATATCATTGACGAATAATCTCGGCAGGATCCCTACGAGAGATGAAGCTATCGCCACAGGCAAAGGTTACGGACTGATCGGCTGGACGCCAGCGCGCAAGTACTTCCTTGATGATGCAACAACGTCCAAGGGCGTCACATGGTTCCCTAATTATCATCAGTCAACTTATGACGGATATGGTCCTAATTTCTTCGATCAGGAAGGCAATATCGAGGACGGCAAGGCACAGACGAAGTTCATCGGCGAACTTATGAAGAACAGCAATTCGAATATCTGGATCAAGCGCAAGCCCTGCACCCAGAAGGAATACATCAAGCTGACTTCGGTCGAGGATGCCGCATACTACTGGCTCTGGAATGCCGAGTATCCTTCGACGCTCGCTTATCCCGACAAGGCACCTGCGACTGAGGCAAGGCGTAAGAATTATGCCATAGACTGGTATAACCGTCTCGGCGGCAGCTCCTTCAAGCCTATTGTAATCGCGCAATAACACATTTTCCTGTATCATAGAGGACTCTATATGAATAACAGAAGATTTACGGCGGCAGTCCTGACGGCTGTTATGATCATATCATCCGCTTATTCGACATCTTTGGCGGCGTCTTCAGGGTGGAAGCAGCAGGACGGTACGTGGGTATATGTACTGGGTAACGGTTCCAATGCGACCGGATGGAAGAAGGTAGGCAATAAGTGGTATTACTTCGACGATGAAGGACTGATGCAGACGGGCATTATCTCCGTAGATGGCAGTTACTATTACCTGGCGCCTTCCGGCGAGATGAAGACCGGGTGGCAGAAGGACGGTGAAGGTGTCTGGCACTACTATAAGAGCAGCGGTGCGGCAGTTGCTTCGGCCTGGAGGAAGATCGGCGGCAGATGGTACTACTTTGACGCCGGCAGCTCGATGGTTACGGGCATCAATGAGATCGGCGGCAAGCTATATAACTTCAAGTCATCGGGAGAACTGAT
>CADBNJ010000282.1 GCA_902795955.1 Oscillospiraceae bacterium | reverse complement strand
GATCAGCCCATAACAGAGATGCTCGAGATCAACTATATGCCTTACGCCATGAGCGTGATCGTATCCCGTGCAATCCCCGAGATCGACGGATTCAAGCCGTCTCACCGTAAGCTGTTGTACACAATGTACAAGATGGGACTTCTCAACGGCAACCGCACCAAGTCTGCAAATGTTGTCGGACAGACAATGAAGCTCAATCCTCACGGTGATCAGGCCATATACGATACGATGGTCAGAATGACACGGGGCAATGCGGCACTCCTGCATCCGTATGTGGATTCGAAGGGGAATTTCGGTAAGCAGTATTCAAGAGATATGCAGTGTGCAGCTCCCCGTTATACAGAGGTAAGGCTGGAGAAGATCTGCAGTGAGATCTTCAAGGGGATCGATAAGAATGCAGTTGATCTTGTAGATAATTACGACGGCACTTTGAAGGAGCCTGTCCTTCTTCCCACGACATTTCCTGCGATCCTGGTCAACAGCAATCAGGGAATTGCCGTAGGTATGGCTTCCAATATCTGTTCATTCAATCTCAAGGAAGTGTGTGAAGCTACTGAGGCTTATCTCAAGGATAAGAACTGCGATCTGCTCGATTATATGCCGGCACCCGATTTCTCCGGCGGCGGACTGATCCTTTATGATAAGGAACAGATGCGCCAGATCTATGAGACAGGCAAGGGATCTATTCCCATCAGGAGCAAGTACACGATCGATAAGAAGAATAACCTTATCGAGATCACCGAGATACCTTATTCCACGAGCTCCGAAGCAATAATCGACAATATTGCGGATCTTGTTAAGGCAGGCAAAGCCAAGGAGATCGCCGATATACGAGACGAGACCGATCTTGACGGTCTCAAGATCACGATCGACTGCAAGAGAGGTACGGATCATGAAGCGCTGATGACGAAGCTGTTCAGATTTACAAAGCTTCAGGATACTTTCGCTTGTAATTTCAATATTCTTATCAACGGATCTCCGCGTGTTATGGGCGTCAGGGAGATTATTGATGAATGGCTTCAGTGGCGAAGACAATGCATCACCCGTGAACTCGAGTTCAATCTGAACAAGATGAAGAAGAATCTCCACCTCCTCGACGGTCTTGCAGCGATACTTCTTGATATTGATAAGGCGATCAAGATCATCCGCAATACTGAACTTGAGGAAGACGTTGTTCCCAACCTGATGAAGGGTTTTGATATCGATAAGGAACAGGCTGAATATGTCGCTGAGATCAAGCTCCGTAATATCAATAAGCAATATATCATCAACCGTATTGCAGACAGAGATAAGCTCAAAGATGATATTGCTGATACAGAGGACCTTCTGAACAGTCCCAGAAGGATCAATACGCTTATAGCAAAGACTCTTAAGGACGTTGCCGCAAAGTTCGGCCAGCCGAGAAGGACTGAACTTATCGCCAATGAGACTGTGGAAGTCTTTACTCCCAATACGGAGATTGCAGATTACAGGCTCCATCTTATGCTGACAAGGCATGGTTATCTCAAGAAGCATTCGCTTGCCTCCATGCGTAATGCGGGGGAACTCAAGACAAAAGAAGACGATGAGATCTTCCTCGGATATGAGACGGAGAACAAGAGCGAGGTATTGTTCTTTACCGACAAATGCAATGTCTACAAGGCCAAGACTTATGACTTTGCCGATACGAAGCCGGGAGAACTGGGTTACTATCTGCCCTCAGAACTTGAGATGGAAGATGGGGAGAATGTCGTGTTCATGATCCCGACTACAGATTATAAGGGCAGGCTCCTGATAGGCTTTGAGAACGGTAAGGCGGCGTTATTCCCCTTGTCCGTTTACGAGACGAAGCAGAACCGCAAGAAGCTCCTCAACGGATACTCTGATCTGTCGAGAGCCATTGCATTTATCCATCTTGAAGATGACGAGGATCCCGATCTTGTTGCAAGGTCAGATCTTAAGAAGGCTGTCGTCTTCAAGGCCTCGCTGATATCCCTCAAATCAACAAGAACTACGCAGGGTGTTCAGCTCCTGGCATCGAAGCGCGGCTCAAAGATGATCGAGATCAAGAGATTGTCTGATGTCGGATTGCTTGATGCCGAATACTACAGGATCCGTAAGATCCCTGCAATAGGTTATTACATAAAGGAAGATTCTTTTGCAGACAAGCAGATCGGGTTTGAGGATTTGAATTGACGGGATTTGTGAACGACAACACATATATCAGCGATAGAGCAGGGGGCAGCGGTATAGCCGGTAAAGTCTTTGCCGTACTGTGCATTGTCATGGTTATTGCACTTGTTGCGGTATATTTCTATATCGAAGGATTCTCCAATAATGACAACAGCGTGGTCCCTCAATTTGACAGAGCTCTGACCGACGGCGATTACAATAAAGCTCTTGAGATATACCGTCAGGTACAGGATACTGTTTTGTCGGCGCCGCCTGATCAGGCTGCAAAGTTTGAGAATGAGAATGCTCAGCTTGCGGAGATGGAGAGACTGGTCAGCGTCCGCGTGGACGATATCTGCAGCAAAGTCCGTAACGAGAGGTATCAGCCGTCTGCCACCGATGCAGCTTTCCTCAGCGGAATGCAGGAGCTTACAACAGCTACCGTGTCATCGTGGCTGAACGACCTTTGCCGTGAATTCCTGCTCGGTAAGATCGAGAAGCCGGATATTACTTTTGTATTTAATCAGATGTCTCCCATCAGCAATTTCGCTGCGACGGTAAAGCCGCTCTACGGCGAGCTTGACCTTATTGAGAAGGCAACGGGCGACGTGCAGAACGCCGAAAGGCATTTCGACTCGGGCGATTACATCACATCAGTGAAGACATATCAGTCTGTTATTGAACGCAATACCGGATTCGTACATGATTACAGTTCGCAGCGCCTTGAGGAAATCAAAGGAATAATGTACGAACCGATGATAATAAGATGTGAACACCTCCTCGACACATTCAGATATTACACTGCGGAAGAGATTCTGTCTGACATGGCGGCCATCTTCCCGAATGACACCAGAACGGCAAATGATCTTCTCGTTGCTACAACAAATACAACGGAGACGTCAGTTTATAAAGGCAAAATAGAGGTCCTGTGTGTCCGTAATCTTATTGCTGATGAGGATATTGCCAAATCTTTGGGAAATGTTGTATTCGATAAGACTTTGACATGCGGTGAATTCGAGAGGATGCTGGGGGAACTGTATAATAACAACTTCTGCCTTGTCGATGCGGAAGCCCTTACGGATCTGAGCAATGATACATTTCTCGTAGAGAAAGACCTGATAGTGCCTGTCGGCAAGAAGCCGCTGATAATCGTCGTTGAAGCTCTTGATTACAGCGCGCTCAATTACGGGCAGGGTTACAACAGAAGACTGCTCCTGAATGACCAGGGACAGGTTTGCAGTGAGTATGTGGATGCCAACGGAGACGCAGTCGTCAGCAGAACAAGGGAGGCCATCGGCATACTTGATAAGTTTGTCGAAGAACATCATGATTTTACATATGACGGTGCCAAGGGCGTGATCTCCGTTGCCGGTTATGAGTCCTGCTTTGGTTATGTCGTGTCCAGAGATGAGATAGATGACCGTAACACTTCGCTTGCACAGGCAGGTCTTCCGAATGTGAATTACAGTGATTCGGAGATCCAGGCCAATATGAATACGGTCCGCTCCATTGCAGATGTTCTGAAGGATAACGGATGGAAATTCGCATCTTCCACATATGATTTCATCAATGCCAATCAGGCTAAGATGGAAGAACTCCAGGCTGATATGAACAAGTGGATGGAACAGATAGAGCCGCTTCTGGGTGATACGCACATGATCGTATATCCTAACGGTGATTACATATTCGGTACCGATCAGAGGGCAGTGTGGCTCAAGAGCAACGGATTCAGGATCTTCTTCGGACTTGGTCCCAGACCATACTATACTTACGGTGACAATTATCTTTATTATGACAGGACGCTTATTACGGGCAAAACCCTTAAGAACAGCGATCTTGCGAGGCTTTTTGATGCCGATAAGATCGTGGAAGACCATTCATAATGTTCATTTTTGGGTGTAATTTTTGTTTTATTGCATTATAATATTTATATTATTAGCCGATTTATGCAATAATAGTTATGAATAATAAAGTTTTTCGCGGAGGTCATCATGGCAAAAAAACCGGACAGACTTACTCAATTTGCGCAGGAAGACGAGATCTTATGGCATGACCGTAAAAGATATCTCGGTCTTCCGTTATCTTTTACGAGATACAGTTTTGACGAGAACAGATTCTATCTTAAGAAGGGCTTTCTCAATATCGTAAGTGACGAGATCCTGCTTTACCGCGTCCTCGACGTTACGATGAGCCGTACTCTCGGTCAGAGGCTGTTCGGCGTCGGCACGATCGTCCTGACTACGGCCGACCAGACTTTACCTATCATGAGGATCGAGAGCGTCAAGGATTCCGAGAGAGTCTACAGGGCGCTCAGCAATATCGTTGAGAAAGAACGTAACGAGAAGAGAGTTCTCGGTAAAGAGATGTTCGGTGCAGCAGGATTCGATGACGGCGGCATCGACATGGGTGTTGATCATTTCGGCGGAATTGATAACTTATAATACGAGGCTTTTATGGAAACCAGACTTGACAGATATGAAGGAGCTAAGGAGAACAAGATCAATCAGCTTCGCATGCTGATCGAATCATCCGAGAATATCGTATTCCTCGGTGGTGCCGGCGTGTCCACGGAGAGCGGTATCCCTGATTTCAGGAGCGGAGAAGGTATTTATAATCAGGAGAGCGGCCTCAAGTACAGACCGGTGGATATTATCTCACATTCCTTCTTTATGGAGCATCCTGAGGAATTCTATGATTTCTACAAGAGGAAGCTCCTTTATCCTGATGCCAAGCCCAACAAGGCTCACAAAGCACTTGTAAGGCTCGAGAAGCAGGGCAAGCTCAAGGCTACTATCACACAGAATATCGACAATCTTCATCAGGATGCCGGCTCCAAGACGACGATCGAACTTCACGGGTCTGTTTTCCGTAATTATTGCATGGAATGCGGCAAGAAGTTCAAGATAGATTACATTATCAACCACGAGGGAGTTCCTCATTGCGATAAATGCGGAGGCATGATAAGGCCTGATATAGTTCTTTATGAGGAGAATCTTGAACATCAGAATGTCGACGGCGCCATCAAGGCGATCAAGAAGGCAGACCTTCTCATCATCGGCGGAACTTCACTCACCGTATATCCTGCTGCAACATTTGCGCAGTTCCTCAAGCACGATAAGGTGGTTATCATCAATAAGAGTTCCACTTATCTTGATCTTCAGGCATTGCTGACAATACATGACAGCATCGGGGAAGTGCTTGACAGCGCTATTCCCAAGCGTGTTTCTTCCAAGAAGACGACCGCTTCCAAGAAGACAACCGCTGCCAAGAAGTCGTCATCCTCCAAGAAGACATCAGCAGTGAAGAAGACTTCAGCCGGGAAGACTGCGTCTGCAAAGAAGCCGGAATCTGACAAGAAGCCTGCAGACAAGAAGTCAACGGCAGCGAAGAAGGGAACAGCAGCTTCCAAGTCTTCATCGTCCAAAAAGTCTTCCGCAAGCAAAAAGAGCAAGGAATAATACCGTTATAGATGAATCCGAGAGTTGAGAAGTTTGAGGAGCGCGGCAGAGTCCTCGCGGCGCAGATATCTGATCTTGAACACAAAAGCATTGTTTACAGTATCCTGCGTTTTGTAACGTTTGTCCTGTTCATTTTATGTATTGTACTCGGTTATGTTAACTCACTTGTGCCGTTATACATCGCATCGGCATTTTTTTTGTGCGTGTTTGCAGTGCTCTGTTCCTGCCACGGGAGAGTAACTGACAAGCTCAAATTCGTCAGTTCCCTGTATTCCGTTAATGCTGACTATATCTACAGGATAACGGGTGATTTTGACGGACTCATGCAGAATGCTCTTAACGGTATTACGAAGGCTGATGAGAAGTCCCTCAATACCGAGATCTTTACAGGCGAAGAATATTATAAGAATGATCATGATTACTGTCAGGACTTCGGACTGTTCGGTAAACGTTCGGTATTTACGCTGCTTAATACTGCAGAGACTGTTATGGGACGCAAGGCTTTTGCTCACAAACTGATGAATGCTTCTGTTGAGGAGAGTAATAACGCCGGATTGAAGCTGGTTCAGGAGGCCTGTGCCGAGATTGCGGCTGACACTGATAAGCTTCAGGATTTCCAGGCAACAGCCGGACTCGGGTATCTGAGGTATTCTGATGATGATCTCCGCCATCTGTTCGAAGGAAGGACTCCGATGAGCAGAGCAGGCAGGGTGCTGTATAAATTTATCCCGCTGCTGTGGCTGATACCTGTGATAATGATCTTTGTCGAATTATCCTATGTGAGAGCAGCGTTCCTCGGTGTCATGATAATCAACCTCATTATCTGGGGAATAGGACTGTTCAGGAACAGGGATCTCCTGCCGTCATCACTTACCATACGTAAGTGTAAGACTGTAAGGAATCTGTATAAAGTTCTTCAGGAAGCTGATTACAAGGCCCGGTATCTTAAGGATCTGACGTCAGGCGGGCTGAGGGAGCAGGGAAGAGTGTCTGATATCATGACCAGTCTTTGCAGGATCCTGACCATAGCTGATATGAGAAGTCAGCCGCTCTTTGCGCTTTTATTGAATCTGGTATTTCCCGTTGATTATCTCGTATCTGATCTTATGTCCGGGTGGAATGCCCAATATGGCGGTTCCCTCGGGAAAGTCCTTGATAATATCGGTGAATTTGAGTGCATTGCTTCACAGTCACAGATCATTTTCACGTCAGATAAATATGTTTTCCCGTCGTTTATCGACAGCATAAGTCCTGAAGATAATGCCTATTTCGACGGGAAGGATATATGCCATCCTCTTCTGTATCCTGAAACAAGAGTGGCAAATTCTGTTACGCTCAATTCGGATATTGCCCTTATTACCGGTTCTAACATGTCAGGCAAGACAACTCTTATCCGGACTGTCGGTATCTGCGCTCTCTTGGCTTATATGGGCGGTCCCGTGCCTGCATCAGAACTTACGCTCGGCAAGATGCGCCTTATGTCTTCCATGAGGATCGTTGACAGTCTTGAAGAGAATATGAGCACCTTCAAAGCCGAACTTGTCCGGATATCCGGAATCGTAAATGCCGGCAAGGAAGGGCGCCCTTTGCTGTTCCTGATAGATGAGATCTTCAGGGGAACTAATTCCGATGACAGGACTGCCGGAGCATATACTGTTCTGCGGAATCTTTCAAAACCGTATATTTGTGGTATGATGACTACGCATGACTATGCTCTGGTCGATAAAACAGAGAATCAGCTGAAGAATGTTATTTACTATTATTTCAGTGAGAAGTATGATGATATAGGCATTACATTTGATTATAAATTAAAAAAAGGTATCTCAAGGGCTTCAAATGCCGCTTATTTGATGAGACTTGTGGGTATAGATAAAGGAGAAGAATAATAATGGAATCATTTGTCAGAAGTGTGAATTTCTTTGGTAATAGTGACGCTGAGCGTCTTTTGGAGGAGTACGGCTCACCTCTGTACGTGTACAATGAAGACATAATCAGAGGCAATCTTAAGAGGCTTGCCGGCCTTATAACCAAATACCCTTATGTTACCAATTACTCCATCAAGGCAAATTCGAACCTCAGCCTGCTTAAGATAGCTCTTGAGGAAGGTCTTAACTGTGATGCAATGAGCGAGGGCGAGATCCGTTTGCTGATGAAGGCCGGATTTACACCTGACAGGATCTTTTATGTTCCCAACAATGTATCCCGCGAGGAGCTTCAGTTTGCCGTAGACAATAATATAATGACAAGTCTTGACAGTATCGATCAGCTTGATCTCTACGGTCAGATCAATCCCGGCGGAAGGTGCGCAGTAAGGCTTAATCCCGGTGTCGGTGCCGGCCATCATGAGAAAGTTGTCACTGCAGGCAAGAATACGAAGTTTGCCATAACAGATGATCAGCTCGATACGCTATTTGAGGTAGCGGCTAAGCATGATCTTAAGATCGCAGGTATCAATCAGCATATCGGATCATTGTTCATGAATCCCGCTCCGTTCCTTGAATCCGTAAAGAATCTGCTTGCGATGGCAAAGAGGTTCGGCAAGCTCGAATTCATCGATTTCGGCGGCGGTTACGGCGTTCCTTATCATAAGGTCTCTGAGGGCGAGAAGCCTTTCGATTTTGATACATTTGAGAAGGAGTTTGAGAAGGTTCTTGATAAGTTTGTCGAAGAAGTCGGATATGTTCCGCTGTTCAAGACAGAACCCGGAAGATATGCTTTCTGCGAGGGCGGTGTCCTGCTGGGCAGAGTGTATGCCGTCAAATACAATGCAGGCCGCAAATATGCAGGTACGGATATCGGAATGAACATTCTTACAAGGCCTTCTCTTTACGGTTCCTGGCATGATATCGAAGTAATCAGGGACGGCAAGGTCGTAACAGACAATCCCGAATATGTCACTGTGACGGGTAATATCTGTGAGAGCGGTGATATAATCGCCAAGGAGAGACTCCTTCCCGAGATCAAGACAAATGATATAGCATGCGTTCTCGATGCAGGTGCATATGGTTATTCTATGGCATCCAACTATAATATGAGACTCCGTCCGGCTGAAGTTCTGATAACAAGCTCCGGTGATGTAAAGATGATCAGAAGAAGAGATACTTACGATGATCTTTTCAGGAACTTTGAGTTTTGACAATAGTTTTAAGAATTAATACAGTTTTGCCACAATTTTGTCAAATTTGGTTGCCTCTTTTTATAAAGTAATTTATAATATCCTAGATATGAAGGATATTAAATATGGCACTGGAATATTTATTGAATTACGATAATCTTATTCTTGACTACTCTGTTATCAGGGAGTTTGGCGGTACGTCGCTCTTTTTTGAGTTTATGGATATGATCGTCAATAAGTCGCCTGATGTCTATGTAAGCGCTTCCTTTAAGCTGTTGCATTACTGCCTTATTCATCAGGGTGATGCAAAGGACGATGCTTCAGCCTCCGCCATGAAGGAGTTTTGTTCTGTGCTCCTTCCTTTGCGTAAGCTTCATTCAGTTCAGACCTCGGACACCGCTGAGTTTATAAAGTCGATATCCCAGGTTGGGAATTATTGTATCGTTACAACGAAGAACGGAATATTCACGAAGCGCCTTGTTGAGAAGCAGATCTCTTTCGACGGGGATATCTGCATATTATCAGCAGCAGATCATACTGTTTATCACGGTTCAGGTGAGTTTCTGGGGGAGGTATCGGTTCCCGGGGTCAATCCTGTAGCTCTCAAGAAGGCATATCTTGATTCTGATGCATTCTGCAATGTCGGTGATAAGGTAACTACCGGCAGCAGCAAGCAGCTTGAACTGACCAAGAGGATCAGCTCAGGGGCAGAAGGAATGGTTTTCCTGACAGATAACAGGCTTAAGGTTGCCAAGATCTATCATAAGAACGTTATTACTCCTCTCAGATGGAGCAAGCTTACCAAGATGGTATCGATGGGTATCAAGAGTGCGGGTATATGCTGGCCGCAGGATCTCCTTTTCTATAAAGGTGTGCCCGTCGGCTACACGATGTTCCTCGGCAAAGGCAAGACACTTGGTAATATATTCGACGGTCCGGATGCTATGGTCAATAACTTCCCGGAATGGAAGAGGGAGGATGTTGCCACAACACTGATCAATCTCATAGAGAAATACCTGTATCTTCATATGCATAATATCGTTGCGGGAGATATCCAGCTTAAGAATGCTCTTCTCTATTCGTCCAATGCGGTTTATCTGATCGATATGGACTCCGTACAGGTAGGTAATCTTCCTTGCCCTGTAGGCACTGAGGAGTTTACTGACCCGAGGCTGTGGGGCAAGGATTTTGCCGGGTTTGTAAGGAAGCTTGAGGATGAGGATTATTCTATCGCAATGCTTGTATTCTCTACGCTGTTCTGCGGTTTGCACCCTTATGCAACACGTAACGGTGCTGAGACTTTGAGGGAAGAGATACTTGAGAAGAATTTCCCTTACACGCTTGATAACAGTGATGAGGAGCATATTCCTCTTGGAGGATATAACTTCATATGGCAGTATCTGCCTGCTAAGATACGTACAATGCTTTATAACACTTTCAAGCTTGGCAGGTCCTATGAAGCAATACAGTGGTATGAGACAATACTTGAGTATCGTGATGATCTTGCAGGTCACAAGTTTGAGGATCCGGAAGCATACAAGGTGTTCCCGAAGATGGATTATCATGCAACTTCTGAAGCTGAAGAGAATACTCCCGGAGACCGTAACGGCGTAGCACCGGGTGCGAAGAAGCGTTTCTCTTCTCTTGCAGAGGCTGCCAAATACTCATCCAGCCTGCACAATCCGTTTGCTGCCGCTGCAGGAAGCAGCAATCCCGGATTGAGCGGAAGTGCTTTCGCAAGGCCTTCAGGGTTTGAGAAGCCTGCAGCACCCAAGGCACCTTTCGTTCCAAAAGCTGCAGGTAATGTGCCGCAGCAGCCCGTAAATACGGATCCTGAACCCAAGAAGAAAAAATTCGGATTATTCTGATCATATAATTGGAGGTTATTATGTCTGAGAGTTTCAGTAGTTCTGATTTTGGCAACAGTACAAAGAGAAG
>CADBNJ010000281.1 GCA_902795955.1 Oscillospiraceae bacterium | reverse complement strand
GCTTCCCCGATCTGCAGAAGGTGGGAATATATCTTTATGCCTCTCTTCTCCAGTTCGCACTTTGCGATCGAACCTGCAATGCAGAGCGGTGCCGTCATCCTTCCGGAGAAGATACCTCCGCCCGACCTTGCCGCATCGTCGCCGTATAGGAATCTCGCCGTATAGTCCGCATGGGACGGGCGCGGCTTGTTCAGCAGCGATTCGTAATCCTTGGGCTTTGTGTTCGTGTTTATGATATAACCGTGGACCATCTTGCGGATCTTCTCGAAATGCACCTCGTCCGCCTCCACTCTGGATGTGGACCACTTATTCTTACCCGGCGCCCTTCTTGCCATGATACCTGCAGTATATTCCTCATCGAGCCTGACGCTGTCCGGAAGGCCTTCGATATAAACACCTATCCTCTTGCTGTGTGACTGGCCGTAGATCCTAAGCTTCAGCACATCTCCCCTGTAGATGCTCTGCATCTTGGACGGAGCGAGTTCATTGTTGATGACATCGATGAATCCGGGGAATGATTTGGATATGCACTGCACATCATCGAGGTCGATGTCGCAGGATAATCCGGCACCTATGAGAACTGCAGCCATTGCCATCCTGTGATCGTTGCTGGCGGTGAGCTTGAGAGGCACCGCACTGCTGTAATTGATCTTGCCGCCGCGTATGATCATGGTGTTGCCGTCATCCTCCGATACGGCCGTAAAGCCTGCGGTGCGGAGCATTTTCATCACGCCGGTAAAGCGGTCGGATTCCTTAACCTTGAGGCGGTTGACGTTGTAGAATACCGTCCTGCTGCTGTAGAAGGCTGCCAGCACCGCCATGTAAGGAACGATGTCGGGAATGTCCTTGCAGTCAAATGTCACCATGTCCTTAGGTACGATCCGCGAAGGCTTGGAAGTAATTATGTCGCCGTCCGGATCAACCACAGGATCAAGCCCGAGTTCTTCAAAGAAATCCATTATCGCCAGGTCACCCTGCGCGGAATTGATGTCGAGTCCCTTGACCCTGACGCTTCCGCCGTCCATCAGGAATCCGAGGCACAGGAGGAATGCTCCGCCTGACCAGTCGCCTTCGACCTCCAGTTCATCTGAAGGGATCGTAACTTCGCGGTAGCAGTAATCCTCTTCACGCATCAGGAAGAAATTGCCGTTCTTCTCGATCCTTATGCCGTACTTGAACAGTGCCTCTATTGTAAGGCCGATGTAGTGGATAGACGACATGATCCCCGTCACCTCGATGGTGCTCGTTGTCTCGAACATCGGAACAGCGAGAAGGAGTCCCGAGATATACTGCGACGACACCGTGCCGTCTATCACAAAATGGCCCGCCGTCATCGTTCCGTTGATCCTTATGGTCCTGTCCGTATCATTCTTGGTGATAGTAAGTCCGTGGGGTGCAAGACAGCTCTCCAGATCATCAAGAGGTCTGTCGTAAAGCCTTCCCTCAGTCTCAAAAACAAGCTCTCTGTCGGATGCATTCATTACCGACAAAAAAGCAGCCGCCACGGGTATCATAAACCTCAATGTGGAGCCGCTCTCATGACATGGCATCACGATCCTGTCAGGATTCTTCCTGTAATTGAGAAGGTTGGTGAGACATTCCTTGGTCGCCCTGATATCCACGCTGTCGTCCGGATCGGGGACGAGAATGTCGAAGTTCGCCTCGCCCTTGAGTCCGAAGACAGAGCAGAAAGTACGCACTATGAGTTCCCTGTGAGCTATCGACTTGGATACAGGAGCGTCTATCTCAAGATTAAGTGTTCTGTCGCTAAATGATACTATCAATCTGCGTTACCTCCCGGTAAGGAAATCATGGTATTCATCAGGAGTCATGGGAACTATCTCCGCTTCGCCGATCCTGTTGACCAGGATCAGGGATATCACATCACCCCTCTTCTTCTTATCATTCATGGCGCCGCTCACGGCATCGTCCGGCGTGATGTCATCATCCGCAGGAAGTCCGTAGCTGTTGATCAGACCGATCATCTTGCCATAAGTGTCCTTGTCCATTCTGCCTGCCGCATAGCAGCAGTCGGTCATTATCCCCATTCCCATCGCAACGCATATTCCGTGATCCTTTGTATATCCGCTGTTGCGTTCGATCACATGTCCTATCGTATGTCCGTAATTCAGGATCTGCCTTCTTCCCGTATCGTGCTCGTCCTCCATTATGACTCCGGCCTTGTCCTCGACACACATTCTTACTACATCCGCAAGAGTTGCGGGATCATTCTGCAGATCCATCGCTTTGCCGTCTTCAGCATATCTTGCCAGCTTGTCATAGAGCCCGGTATCCATGATGAAAGCATACTTCAGCACTTCTCCCATGCCCTCCGTGAACTTGTCCTTGGAGAGACTCTTAAGGCAGTCAGTATCCTCGATTACCATCGAAGGCTGGTGGAAAGCCCCCACCTGATTCTTGCCTTCCGGAAGATCGATGCCCGTCTTGCCTCCTACGGCAGCATCCACCTGCGCAAGCAGAGAGGTAGGCATCTGTACGAACCTGATCCCTCTGAGGAATGACGCTGCGGCAAATCCCGCCATATCTCCCGTAACGCCGCCGCCTAATGCGATAACGGCATCCGTTCTGGTAAATCCGGCCTTTGCCATGGAGGACCACATGCCGGCTACCGTATCGATATTCTTGCTCTTCTCCCCCGCCTCGAAAACATGCTCAACCACTTCAAAGCCGGCATCTCTGAGGCTTGAGG
>CADBNJ010000280.1 GCA_902795955.1 Oscillospiraceae bacterium | reverse complement strand
GGCAAAGACGTTGATATGTTTGAGATCAGTGAGATCAATACTGACAGCAGCTTTTATGAGACTGTTATGAGAGAGAAGGTTCTCGTAACATGAAGTATAAACTGAGACTCCGGATCTTCTGCCTTCTGCGTTAGTTTGGAACTTTTATTGAGAATTATTCCTGTATTTATCATAATTCTTACTTGTATTGAGAATTATGTAATATCACGATATAATTCTCAATAAGAATCGCGAATTCAGAAAGGTAGCAAGTTATATTCTGATTTCTAACGCCAGGATCTATTCTGCAAAATCAATTTCTGACTATATGAAGAGCATGGGAATTCCATGTACTTCGAATACAGCTCAGAAGTGGATCGGTTATCTGTCGGAAGCATATATTATCGATCAGGTCAACAGATATTCAAGACGAGCAAAAAAAGAGCTTAAGCAGAGTCATAAGCTCTATAATTGTGATGTTGCTCTTAATTCAATACGCTGTGAAGATAATCGTTATGACCTGTCGCACAATCTTGAGAATACCGTTACCGTATATGATAATAACGGCAGAGGAATCGATTTTCTCGCAGAGAAAGGCAACTTGCGTTACTATGTGCAGGTCGCATACAGTGTAGCGGAAGACAAGGCGTATAGGAGAGAGATGTCAGCATTTACAGGTACTGCTCAAATTGATAAAAGGATCCTTATTACAAACGATGGCATTGATTATTCAACGAGCAACGTGACACATATAAGGTTTAAGGATTTTCTTATGATGAATGAATTGTGACAGTTTTGCCCCAAAAGATCTTAATTAAAAGCCGGTTCGAGGTGTATTATTAAATTGGTCGATAGCTGTAAACCGACGGCGATAAGGAGATCTTAACATGAACAGTAACAGGCTCATCTCAACAATAACACTATCATGCATTTTAATGTCATCTCTGCTTTGCGGATGCAACGGGAACGGATTGCCTTCAGAAACGTCCGGCTCATCTGTGGCTTCAGCGGTGACTCCTTCTGAGACGGCTGAATCAACCGGCGATTCTTCGGAATCTGCAGAGACTTCAGGATCGGAAACACATCAGGCGACTCCCGCCGAGCTCGATAAGGACAAGCTCATTCAGACGGGAAGGACTCAGTACAGGGCCGAACTGACGATAGTCAGACCGAAAAGCATGGAGGAGTTTGTTTATGTTAAGGGTACGCAGAGTATCACTTTGCGCAACGACAGCAATGATGTGTTGAATGATGTTGTGTTAAGAGAATACAGTCCTTCTATCCTCGAGAGTGAAGTGTGGATGGAGAGCCGGGAAGGAGTAAAGCGTCCATATAGTTCCAAAGACGAACAACATACAGCGATTGAGGCTGTATCAAGTGACGGGAATGACCTGTCCTTTGCGGAGCAGGAGGATCATACAGTTGTTAAGATCACGCTTGATAAGCAGATGGACCCCGGAGATATAAGGACCATTGATCTCAAATATACGGTCAGGGTTGCAACGGGTGAGGCCAGGCAGGGATTTGATCAGGCGGATATGAGAACAATGGCAGATCCGCATGATGCAAGCAGGATCATCGTGGCGCTGGGACCGATCCTTCCGACTGTACCGGTTTATGAGAACGGCAAGTGGATGACGGACGAGTATTTCGCGGACGGGGAGTGCTTCTATACGAAGTGTTCGGATTACAGTGTTACCGTAAATGTTCCTGACGGGTTTAATGTCGTGGCTTCGGGACATGAGAGCCGCGTTGATGAGGATACGTTTGAGGTGTCTGCTTCAAATGTGCGTGACTTCGCGCTGATAGCAGGTGATTCGCTGAATTATGTGGAACAGCAGTGGAACGGCAAGACCATCAGGGTATGGTATTACGATATTGACAATGATGTCTATAAGCAGGCCGCGGATTTCGCGCTGCCGGTATCGGTCGACGCGGTTAAGACGTTCACGGAGTATTACGGTGAATATGCTTACGATGAGCTCGACGTTGTCTACGCGCCGTACCATAACGGAGGCATGGAGTATCCCGGGATGGTCAGGATCCAGGACGCTATGTGCCAGATGTTCGGTGAACCTGATATAAAAGGCGACGCCGAGGTGGTACAGTTCTTAAGGTCGGACATTGTTCATGAGATAGCACACGAATGGTTCTATTCTTCAGTCGGCAACGACCAGTTCAACGAGCCGTGGCTGGACGAGGGCTTCGCGCGCTTCAGTGAGCTCGTCTTCATGGAGAAGAACGGGTACGACAAGCAGGCAAAGTCATTTCTGCAGCAGATAAAAGCAGAGTACAAGGACACAAAGAACGCACCGGTGGACTCGGCGGCATCCGAGTGCAATCTTGACTTAAGATTCGGATCCGGCAAGCATTCGTACGGCTGGACGATCTATGAAGGCGGGGCTCTGTTCCTCTATGAACTGCGTAAGGCGATGGGCACGGAGAAGTTCGAGGCGTTCATGCATGACTGGTATTCATCTCATATGAATTCAGAGGTGACGACAATAATGTTCTTCACCGAGCTGTTCAAGGCCGATGACAGCGAAGCCGTGCATAAGGTGGCGGACAAGTACTTCAGGGAGAAGAGTTTGCCGTAGAGGGGGAAGGATCAGATATCACGAGAGTTTTGT
>CADBNJ010000279.1 GCA_902795955.1 Oscillospiraceae bacterium | reverse complement strand
CTGATTATTGCGGAATCCGCAGTAATTGAGCTTTTCTTCCGCAGTTTATGCGGAAGGATTGCCGTTTTTTTGCGGAAACGCTGATCTCGCTGTTGCGGTCAGACTGATGTGTCTTCGGTCAGTATCGGTTACCTATGACTAACATGAATCCTGTTTTTACCCTGCCGGCGTGGTTCCGGAAACTTCCCCATTCTGCTTAACAAAAGTGTTTGTTTTTGTAGAAAATGGGGAATAATAGCTATATTTCCCCATTTCTCTGAAAAATCAGGCAGGAATTATGATTTTATGGGGAAGTCCATAACTGACCGGTTGATGATGGTCCCGGCCGACCAATATGATCAAGCTGCCCGGGGACTGAAGAGAGAAAGCTCAGCTGCGGGCGGCATTGGCCTCCTTGATCCTCTTCTTGTGGAGATACATACGCGAGTCTGCCAGCTTCTCCGACTCGCTGACGGTGTTGATGCCCGATTCGTAGGATGCTGTTCCGCAGGCGATGTGGAGCGGGATGGGCGGGTTAACATCCTGATTGTAACGGGATATTGCTTCGGTCATCTCCTGGACCGCATTGAGTACCAGGGCTTCGTGTCCGGCGCCTTTGATGATGGCAAAGAACTCGTCGCCGCCGATCCTGAAGCACTTGCCGTACTTGCCGAAGCTCTCGTCGATTATCCTGGCTGCTGCCTTGATGTGGCGGTCACCTTCGCTGTGGCCGTACCTGTCATTTACCATCTTGAGGTCGTTGATGTCCAGGAGCGTCAGGGAGGCCTGCGAAGTCTCGTCATCAGACAGCTCTTTCTCAGCCTCATCGAATGCAAAACGGTTGGCAAGTCCCGTCAGTCCGTCAACGCGGGCCAGGCGGAACATTGTATCCGCCTCACTCGTCTTGCGGTTGATCTCCATGATGTTGCGGAGCTCATAGACGGCAACGATTATGATAAAAGCAGCCAGTCCGTAGTTGACAGTCCGGATACTGTAACTGCCTTTCATTACGTAGTAGAGAACCATATCGATGACACCCGTTATAATGAGGATGACAAAAGCGACAATAAGCGAATTGCGCCTGGGTATGTCGCTGTCCTTGCTGCGTATAGCAGAGAAAAAGAATGCTATGAGAAGTATCATGGCGATTATCAGATTCGTATGTATGCCCATGAGCAGAACGCTGAAGTCGAAGATCCCGGTGAAGAGTGTAATGAGGATCATGGCAAACAGCGAGAATGATGTGCAGCAGACTACTACCGGCAGCTTGTGCTTCAGCTTACCGGAATAGGATGATACGAACAGGACAAAGGGCACCGGCATGAGCGCAAGTGCGATATATTCGGTCAGTCTCGGCATGGCGGAATCCATGAAGAGCAGCTGCCATATCTTTGTGCTGGACATCAGGAAGCATGCCACGAGGATCGACAGCGATCCGAGGGATACAGTCTCGAGCATGCTGTTGCGCCTTACGTGGAATACGATCCCCATGAGGATGATGATGAGTCCGATGATGCAGGACGTGAAGCACAGCGCGAACTGGAATATTCCGGCTCCGACGCCTTCTCTCAAGTAGTCGTTGCCCTCGGTCAGCCTTGCCGATCTGAAGGATGTCCAGTTGTTGATCGTCAATGCCTCATATTCGATCCTCAGGTGTCCGGTTCCCTTGAAGAAAGGGATGTTCACAAAGTGGGTATAATCCCCGTAATATTTGCCATAGTAGAACGGGATCTCCGGATGGAAGTCATAGATCTGCTCGTCGTTGAGGTAGATCCTGAAGAACAGGTTGCTCGTCTCGAAGCAGAGATCCTTGCCTGCGGTGAACACAGAAGTGATGTCACGCGTTACAACGCCTTTGTTATTGCTGAACCGGAGCTTCGTCAGGTCGGCGGAATTGCCGTCTTCATATGTCCATCCGATATTGGCATTTGTGTCAAAGGAGGTGAGGTTGCCCCCGGCGATCTTCACGAAAGGATGGAGGAAGAGCAAAATAAGACAAAAGAGAACAACGCCCAAGATTATGAAAGTGTAGATCTTCTCTCTTGGTGTGGCCTTACGCTGATCATCCTGGCGCTTAATATCATCTGAGAACGACAAGGATACCGTACCTCTCTTCTTCCGTGAACTGCTACCTTCAATCGCAATAATTATAGCAGAATTTAGACAACCATGCAGTTAAGCGTATGTTAAAATATTTATTGAATTTGATGATTATTTTTAGTTTTAGAGGGTGGTGACCTGATGGAACCGATCAAGGTTTTTATTTGCGAAGATGAGAGCATAGTGCGCGAAGGACTGCGCGACATGATCCCGTGGGAGAAATACGGATGTGAATTTGTCGGCGATGCGCCCGACGGTGAGATGGCTCTGCCCATGATACGCGAGCTCAAGCCGGACGTGCTGATCACTGACATAACAATGCCGTTCATGGACGGGTTGTCGCTGAGCAAGATCGTGACTTCGGAGCAGCCGGATATCAAGGTGATAATAATAAGCGGGTACAGTGATTTCGAGTATGCGCGCCAGGCGATAGAGCTGGGAGTGGAGCAGTATCTGCTCAAGCCCGTTACAAGGGCGGACATGATCAAGGCTCTTGAGGGGATCAGGCAGAAGATCGTTGAGGAGAATGAGCAGAAGAATTATCTGAGCAAATATGAGCAGGAATTCAAGAAGTTTGAGCGATTCTCGCACAGGGCCTTTTTTGAGAGGCTGGTGGAAGGGTCGCTGTCCGTTCAGGAGATATATGAGCAGGCAAATAACCTTCATCTCAACCTGTCGGCGAACGGATACAACATGGTAATCTTTACCATACGCGACGTTCAGCAGTCCGGTTATGCAGACGATGCGGCCAATGTTACTGAGAGCCTGCTCAACCACTTCATGCAGTATCCGGACTTCATAATATTCAGATGTAATCTCCTGTCTTACGCGGTGCTGGTCAAGGGGGATCAGGACAGGCTGGCGCAGTTGAGCGACAGGTGCGTGAAGATGATACAGCAGCACTGTGAGGAGGCTTCGTCCGCCCTTGACTGGTATGTTGCAGTGGGCGTTCCTACTAACAGACTGAGCGGATTGTCGGGCTGTTATGCCGATGCGAACCGTGCTTTCGCGTACAGGTACATGTTCCCGGACAGGCATGTGTTCACGTCGGAGATGCTCAAGTCGGAGCAGTATGCGCCGACGGCGGTGAATACAAATGCAATGGATGCGGGCAAGCTCGATCCCATGATCATCAGGAACTTTGTGAGGACCGGTACGCTCGCCGAGACTGATGCCTTCACCGATGAATACATCACGAGCCTTGACGGGGTGGAGAACGCGATGCTGTTCAGGTACTATCTGCTTGTCAGCATCAGGGTCAACGCAGAACTCGAACTGAGGGATGAGGGAGTGGAGCTGCCGGAGATCGCGGTGAGCCTTCCCGCCGTCGACGTTAACATCGGGGCGGATGATGTCCGCGGATATCTCAAGGAGATACTCGGCAATGCGATCAAGCTCCGGGATGTGGAAGCCCAGAAGCGCAGCAGTGACATCATCGACAGCGCATTGAAATATATCGACAGGAATTATACTGACGAGAACATCTCGCTTGACAGCGTGGCGGTGGCAAGCAACATCAGTGCGAATTATCTGAGCGCCCTGTTCAGCCAGAAGGTGGGGCTGTCGTTCGTCGAATACATCACTAAGAAGCGCATGGCAAGGGCCAGACAGCTGCTGCGCAACACTTCGAAGAGATCGGGTGAGATCGCGGTGGATATCGGATACAAGGATCCGAGGTATTTCTCGTTTGTTTTCAAGAAGAAGCACGGCTGTACGCCGAGCCAGTACCGTAACGGGGAATCGGACGAAGAATGAGCAGATTCCGCAGACTTTTTGACAGGAACACCATCCGCGGTAAGATGTACCGTCTTATCATGCAGATGTTTGTGCCTGTCATGCTCATCCTGCTTCTCATCTTTGCCATGATCATAACGCGTAACGTCATGTTCGCGTCGGTAAGCGGCAATATCACGGATGCGTCGGGATTCAACCAGAACTTCAAGAACGAGGTGGATCTGAAGATGTACCTCTATGTAAGCGGCAGCAACAAGGACATACCCTGGCAGGATGTGGCTTCAGCCAGATCCCTGGCAGAGAAGCTTCTGAAGAATTCGACGAATGCCAACAGCCGCAAAGCCATGAACAACGTTCTGACTCTCTGCAACAACCTCAGTACATACATGACGAGGATACAGCAGACTGAACAGTATGATGAGAGAATGGATCAGCTGCAGACGAATATCTACGGAATCACGCAGCTGATCGAGGAACACTTCTATGCATACCTCTACCATGAGGCAGGTGAGATGGCAAGGATCCAGACACAGCTCGATTACTGGCTGACTGCGGAGATCGTCGTCGTGGTTCTCGTAATATTCATCGTCACGCCGCTCATGCTCCGCCGCGCGCTCCGTCTGAGCAGGAGCATCACGGATCCGATCATTGCGATGAACAGCCGTGTTGAGGAGATAGGCAGCGGTGACCTGAGCAAGCATACTCCCGTGCAGACCGATGACTCGAGTCTTGCCATGCTCAGCCGGGGAATCGAGGACATGGCTGAGAGGCTCGACAGGCAGATCGAGCTCAACCGCCAGGAACAGATACGTCTTAAGGACATCGAGCTCTCTCTCATCCAGGCGCAGATCAATCCGCACTTCCTGTATAACACTCTCGATGCGATCGTGTGGCTCATTGAGATAGGGAAGAACGAGCAGGCCGAGGAGATGGTCACGAGCCTGTCATCATACTTCAGGTCGTTCCTGAGCGACGGCAAGGACATCGTAACTATCGCCGAGGAGAAGAAACACATCCAGAGTTACCTTGAGATACAGCAGGTAAGGTACAGGGACGTGATGGAATATGACATTCAGATCGACCCGGAGATAGAGGAATACAAGGTGCCGAAGATGACACTGCAGCCTCTTATCGAGAACGCCATCTATCACGGTATCAAGCCCAAACGCGGCAAGAGCAGGATCATGGTGACGGGTATTCTTAACGGCAATACCATCGAGCTCGAGGTGAGCGATACCGGTGTCGGAATGAGCGCCGAACGGCTTGAATCGCTGAACAAACGCGTAATAGCGGAGGATACATCAAGCTTTGGTCTGGTATCATCATATAAGAGACTGAAGCTGCTGTACGGCGATGAATGCAGGTTTGAGATAAGGAGTGTTCCCGATGAGGGAACGGTGATCGCGATAAGCATACCACGAAAGGCGGATATAGATGATGAGACGGTTCTGTAGTTTGGTTTTGATATTGATCTTTTCTGCCGTTTTTGCCGGCTGCGGTGACAAAGGCGGGAAGAGCGATAAGGACCTGTTCGTCATCGGCTTCTCGCAGGTCGGCTCGGAATCGGACTGGAGGCTTGCCAACACCAGGTCGATGGAGCAGACATTTACCGAGAGCAGGGGCTATGAGCTGAGAATGGAGAATGCCAAGCAGCGTCAGGATAATCAGCTGGCAGCTGTGCGTAATTTCATTCTCGAAGGTGTGGATTTGATAATCATCGCGCCGACCGTGGAAGACGGATGGGAGACGGTCCTTACCGAGATAAAGAACGCGGGGATACCTGTCATCATACTTGACCGTTCGGTATCTGTCAGCAATGCGGATCTTTTCCTTACGAACTTCGGCTCGGACTTCCTGAAGCAGGGGAATGAAGCCGTTAAGTGGATGGAGGATCAGCATTTCGATACGGCGCAGAGGAATCTGAGGATACTTCATCTGCAGGGGTCATACGGTGCGACTGCACAGCTCCTGAGAACAAAGGCGCTTGAAGTCGGGGTGGCACAGCACAAGGACTGGGAGTTTGCCGCCCAGCTCGACGGGGATTTCACGGAAGCAAAGGGATACGAGGTCGTCAAGGATTACCTGCGTCAGAACAGGGATTTTGATGTGCTGTACAGTGAGAACGATAATATGACTTTCGGTGCGATGCGTGCGTTTGATGAAGCAGGGATTACTTACGGCGAGAACGGGCGCGTGAAGATCATTACTTTCGATGCGACAAAGAAGGCGCTTCAGTATTGTCTGGACGGGAAGATAGATCTATGCGTTGAGTGTAATCCCATGCACGGAGCCGGAGTAGAGGAACTCATCCGCAAGTACCGTGCCGGTGAGGAGATCCCCAAGCATGTGTACGTTGAGGAATCGGTGTATACGCGTAATGATCTGACGAAGGAGATAATATCCGGAAGAGAATATTGATGTCAGCCGCTGTTCCTGACACTCAGTCTCCAGCTGATACGCACCTCAGGAATCCTCTTGTGCTCAATTGCCGCAGTTACCTGATCAGATACTATGCTGCTCATATTTCTGTTGCTGTGGCCAAGCGACGTAATTCCGGCCGATGATGCGTAATAACTGTCGTCGAAGCTTACGACAGCCACATCCTCCGGTACGCGAATGCCCCTGTTGTTCAGCACCCGCATAAGGCGGAAGGCTATCTCGTCATTCTGGCATATGACGGCGGACCTGCCTCTGAGATTATCATTTACAAACCTTGTCAGGAGACCTTCATCACCCTGCATGATGCGCCTTCTGTCACTTGAAGTTATCATCAATACACCTTCCTCATCGAAAGGAAGATTTGCATCTCCGAGAGCTTCGTAAAAACCCTGATACCGCATCAGCCCTCTGCTGTCATCACACCTGAAGATGCCTGCAATGTTAATGTGCCCGTGCTCCTTGAGATGCCTTACGAGAATGGCCGGTCCTTCCTTGTTGTCTTCGCCGATCAGCGGTGCTTCCGAAGGTCCGGGATATGATGTCCTGAAATAGATCACCGGGATCCCCTCCTCGTGAAGCCTGCAGATCATGGATATGTTGGGATTGGGGATGACGTTATTGAGCGGTTCGATGATAACGGCGGCAGGCTGCTCCTGCTGAAGCTCAGATAATATCTCAGCTTCCCCGGATATCAGTCCTCCGGTGCTCCTGCAGATAAGCTCGTATTTCCTGTCCTTGAGCATTTGGCGGAGCCTCGAGATGAATGAAGGATTAGTATATTCATCCTCGTCCTCAATGATGAGGACCACCTTGCTGCTCCTGTCCGCGATGCTGCCGGCCAGATATGAACCGCTTCCCTTACGCTTGACGATAAGCCCCCTTTGGGCCAGGTCATCAAGTGCTGCCCTCACGGTCTGGCGGCTGCACGTGAACATGCTGCAAAGCTCTGTCTCAGTCGGCAGCTTTGTTCTGCCCTCACTGCGCATCCGGCGCAGCTCAACTTCGAGCTTATAGGCTATCTCCCGGTACTTTGCAGTCATGTCTCTCCCCGTGTATTGTAAGGTTCTTTATTACTCTGATTATACGCATTATACAATATGACAACAGCTTGGTGAAAAAATACTTTTCGCCCGCTCCGCAAATGAGGGTACATTATCCGGAGTCGTGTTTTTTTATCGTATTTTTGTTGTTTAGTTGATTAAATTTGTGCGGCAAAAAAGGTTTCCGTCAAAATGTTCCAATGAGAAAGCTGTTACCGATAAAAACACATCATAGATTATTCAACAAATAATCGTAAGATAATCGACAAAACCGGCGCGAACACTGCTTTATCAGACTAAATTGTATTTGTTCCGGCTTTGGACGGAGAATTTGTATTTATGCAAAATGACCAAACCGTTTTGGGCATATGAGGATTCGTTGACCGTACCTTTCGAGTGTGTTTTAGTGTATGCAGAACACAGGAAAGGCCTGTGATTCGAGGACACCAAATTATGAAGAAAAGAGGTAACAAAATGAAAAAGTTCTTGACCACTTTAGTTTCAGCTGTTCTCGTAGGCGCTATGTCATTCTCACTCGCAGGATGTAATAAGAGCACCACAGACGGAAGCAATGGCGGCGGCGACGGCAAACTCATCAAAGTAGGTATCATCAACAACGATCCTAACGAGTCAGG
>CADBNJ010000278.1 GCA_902795955.1 Oscillospiraceae bacterium | reverse complement strand
TCATCAGATACCGACATCAGCGATTCACTCCTCAACGCCATAGTATCTTCTGCTGACATATCCAATGAGGCGACCATTGCACTTATCTATACGCGCAATGACAGCAAAGACAGCGAGTTCACACTCCTGTGGCCATCTGCCCTGCACTCATTGGCATCACACAATTTTGCAAAGTACGTCATCACTGAGATCACAGAAAAAAACGGTGTGGTACTCTCGCCTGATATACAGAAGATCAGCATCGAAGGATCGATATTCTATTACAAGATGATCGGCATCAACTACAGTCCGGAACGTGATGTATACAAGCACCTGAGTAATTACTATATCGTACTGTTCGTTAATTCCAAGCCTTACTACTCACTGACAGAATCACTGATGATAGCTCTTATCCAGGTTGTCCTTATCATCATCATCGTTGCAGGGATCCTCAGTCTGTTCAACTCCATTCCGTTGTTCCTGTCAGCAAAGAGACTCTCTGATTTTGCCAGAAGGATCGGGCGCGGAGATTACAGCCCGATCAATACGGAACATACGGCAAGCCGTGAGCTTACGGATCTGGGCATACAGATGAACAGCATGGCTCAGAAGCTGGAGAAGAGCGACCTGGAACAGAAGACTTTCTTCCAGAACGCATCACACGAGTTGAGGACTCCTCTCATGTCGATACAGGGTTATGCCGAAGGCATCAAATACGGTGTATTCAGCGAAGAAGAGAACGTTAAGGCTGTAGATGTCATCATCGATGAGACTGAGAGACTTACGAACATGGTATCCAACCTGCTCACGATATCCAAGATGGATATGGCGAAGAGCGGCGATTACACGGTTAAGAAGCAGATCCTCAACTGTTCCGAGATCGCCGAGGATGCGATCGACAAAGTTCGCGGACATTTCATACACGACGACAAGGAGCTGGTCAACGACATCACCAAGGAAGACCTGTATATATACGCCAACGAATCTGATATATTCAGGATGCTCGAGAATATCTTCTCCAACTGTCTCAGGTACTGCAGGACCACTGTCAACTTCACCTGCCGGAAAGACAGGAATCACAAGAATATAGTATTCACCATTTCCGACGACGGGCCTGGTATATCGGAGGATGTTATCAATAAGCTTTTCGACAGGTTCGCGACGGGAACAGCCGGCAAGCACGGAATCGGCCTGGCGCTTGCCAAAGCAATAGTTGAGGAACACAAAGGCACCATAACCGGCTTTAACCTGACAGATCGGGAAGGCAATATCAAAGGCGCATGCTTTGAGATCAGACTGCCTTTGATCACAAAGAGAGAGCAGCTCACAAAGCTCAACAAAGAGAGATGAGAAGCTGTTCGGTATCCGTTACGGGACTTGCCCGCTATACGTCAAGATCGGGCGACCTGATGGGTTCAGGTTATAATGGCGTCTCCGGAATCGAAGGCACCAGACTTCATAAGAAGATCTTCTCTGATCTGCGCAAACAGTACGGAGATGATATAGAGACAGAGGAATTCGTTGAACAGACATATACCCGCGATGAAGTTGAACTGTCAGTATCAGGAAGAATGGATGCCCTGATCACCAAGCCCGGCGACATTCCGCACATAATCGAGATCAAATCTTTTAACAACACCAAGGACAAATATGAAGATCTGGAGCAGAACTGGCACCTGACACAGCTTAAGCTCTATGGAGCCATGTATATGTTCATGAATAACGACGTATTTGATGTCAGGCTCACTTTGAGATATGTATCGATCACAACATTGATCCCGTACGAGAAATCATTTGAATTCTCATATGAGGAAGCGACTGTCTTCTGGGACGAGATATGCGGCAAATATATTGATTTCGCGCGTAAGCTCCTCGATTACGGAACTAACCTGTACACAACGGTAAAAGACATGAGTTTTCCTTACAGTGAATTGAGGAGCGGACAGTCAGCATTTATGAAGAGTGTTCTGTCAAGCCTGACAAGCAAAGAGGCGCTTTTTGTCGAAGCTCCGACCGGAACCGGGAAGACAATATCTACTCTATACCCTGCCATCAAAGGTCTTCTTAAGCGCAGGTATTACAAGATCTTATATCTGACCGCCAAGACGGCGACACGTGAAGTGGCACACAAAGCGCTCAATGATATGAGAGCGGGCGGTCTTATAATAAGATCGTGTCTGCTGGAACCCAAGGAATCAATGTGCCCTCTTATGACTGACTGTGACAAGAAGTACTGTCCGCTCTGCAAGCAGTATTACGACAAGCTGAATGACGCTTTATCGGAACTTCTCCTGTACGATGACATAACATCTTCCGTCGTCAAAAAAGTGGCAGGCAAATACAACATCTGCCCGCATGAACTCATGCTTGAAGTAATGAATTATTGCACTGTTGTGATCGGTGATTACAACCATGCCTTCTCCCCTTTGGTCACACTGATAGATGAGGATAACGAGGACACATCCGTTGTGCTTGTTGACGAGGCACACAATCTGAATGACAGGGCACGCGAGATGTACAGTGCGGAACTAAGAGGAGAACAGCTAAGATCGATGATCGATGCTTTCAAGGGTAAGAACGGAAGGATAGAGGCGCACCTGGCAAGGATCAACGATTATTTCATGGTGATCGAGAGGTGTTTTGCTTCACAGCAGTCCGCGTTCAAGATCCTTGAAGGCGCTGATGAGAACAAGATCTTAAGGACGGCTGACTGGGAAGGAATGAGGGAAGTTCCGCGAAGCCTCTACCCGATTCTGTGGCGGACTCTTACCGCACTTCAGCAGGTGCTCGATGATATTCCGCAGGGCGATCTTAGGCAGACTGCCCTTAATTTCTTCTTTGATATAAGATTCTTCGTAACCTGTCTTGAACAGTATTATGATTCCTCTTATATCACATACGCTTCAAGAGATGACAATGGTGTCTTTATCAAGCTCAATTGCCTGGATTCATCTTCGAAGCTCAACAAGATTATCATGGATCATTTAGGTGTCGTATTCTTCTCTGCGACATTATCTCCCTATGAGTATTACCGCAACATATTAGTCGGTGCAGACGCTGAATACACGAGATCACTTGTATTGCCTTCCCCCTTCCCGCCGGAGAACCTCGATGTCATGATAGATTCCTCGATATCAACTTCATATCAGAACCGCAGGATCACTGCTGATGATCTTGTTGCAAGGATCAGCGAAGAGATATGTGACAGGACCGGCAATTACATGGTGTTTTTCCCTTCATTCGAGTACCTGAACTTGATTTCACTGAGACTTAAGGAAGAGTTCGCCAAGTATTCGGATAACGACGGAGTCGAGCGCAGGATTATCTGCCAGACCCCGGGAATGGGAGTCAGGGAGAAGCAGGAATTCCTGGGGGCATTTGACACACCTTCGCAGGGGCTTCTCGTCGGAATGGCAGTCCTTGGAGGGCATTTCGGCGAAGGAGTGGATCTCGTCGGTGACAAGCTGTCCGGCATAATATGCGTAGGTGTCGGTATTCCCAAGCTCACCCCTGAACGCGAGATATTGTCTTCATACTATGCTGACAAATTCGGCGACGGTTATGCTTTTGCCTACCGGTTCCCGGGATGGGAGAAAGTCCTCCAGGCAGTCGGCCGTGTCATCAGAACCGAGAATGATACAGGCTTTGCACTGCTCATCGACGAGAGACTGGCAAAGCCTGAATATATCATGTTATTCCCCGAACACTGGGTTATCTGAGATCAAGGATTGAGGCAGACACCGTCAGCGCCGAATTTATATACTTTCTTGCTGATCGTCTTGGATGTTCCTGCAACCATTGAACCGTCAGAGTTGAAGTAATACCATTTGCCGTTTATCTGCTGCCACTTGGTCTTCATAGTGCCGCCGTTATCAAAGTAGTACGTCAAACCGTCAATAGTATTGAACCCTGTTGCCATGACGGCCGTTGACTTATCGAAATAATACCACTTCTTACTGATCTTCTGCCAACCGGTAAGCGCATTGCCGCCTGATGCGAAGTAATACCACTTGCCGCCTGTACTGATCCATCCGGTCTTCATGATACCGCCGTTGTCAAAGTAGTAATACTTGCCGTCGATCTTGGTAAGACCCGTAGCCATTACACCCTTCGAATTGAAGTAATACCACTTCTTGGATATCTTCTGCCAACCTGTGAGCATTGCTCCTGACGAATTGAAATAATACCACTTGCCTGATATCTGCTGCCACTTGGTAAGCATCGCTCCCGAGGATGTATCGAAATAATAATACTTACCGTCTATGAGGACAAATCCTTTGGCCTTGGTTCCGTTATTATCGATGTAATACCACTTACTGCTTATCTTCTGCCACGAGAACTTGATTATGTTGAATTTGATAGTCCTTGTTCCGGTGAAGTTGCCTTTGCCTGTAAGCACAACAGAAGCCGTCCCGGCAGATATATTGTTCTTATACTCAGCCGTATAATCAGTTCCCTGCGTCAGTTCTTTGCCGTTGAATGTCAATGATACGTCAGGCCTGATGGCAGAACCAGTATACGACTGGTCACCGATCGCGGATGCTTCCAGCTTGGCAATGCTTCTCGGTGTGATCTTGAATCCGATGGTGGCAATACCGCTGTAATTGCCTGTTCCGTTGATGATTATAACGGCATTGCCGGGTGCTGTATTATTATTGAAAGCCACTGTATAATCGGCATCTTTGACAAGCACGGTATCGCCGTTCTTAAGGGTAAATGACGGCTCGATCTTGTCACCCGTATACTGCACATCGGCAATCGACGGAAGCTGCAGTGAGTTGAGGCTTCTTGCTGTGATATTGAAATCAGCTGTCGAAGAACCTTCATAGTTGTTCTTCAGAGTTACCGTAACAGTTGCAGTACCGATCTCTGTATTGTTGCCGAACGAGGTATCATAATCTGTTGAAGGATCGAGCAGGACATTACCGTCATACACGGATACATCAGGCTTGATCTCACTGCCTGTATACTGCTGATCAGGGATACTGCCTATCGTGATCACAGGAGACTTTTTGTTAATTGTAAACGCGGCCGTCAGACTACCGGTATAGTTACCCGCTCCGGTCGCAGTTACCGTTGCAGTACCGACATTGATATTGTCGTCAAATTCCAGCGTATAATCAGTACCGGCCACAAGATCATAAGTGCCGTCCTTGATCACTATCTCAGGTTCTATTGCTGATCCTGTATAAACCTGAGCGGCTATCTGAGACATTACTGCCTTAGAGATGGACCTGGAATCGATAGTAAATGTTGTAGTAACGGGAGTCAGGTACGAGTAAATGCCCTTGCCGGAAACAAATACGGTTGCAGTACCGGCATTAACATTATTGGAATAAGCAACAGAATAATCATTTTCTGTAAGGACAGTATCGCCTGAGGTTACCCTGACAGCAGGTTCCTTAGCCGTTCCGTCATACATCTGATCTGCTATCGGATCTACGGACAGAGGAAGAATGGGATCTGATGTAGGATCGGCAGGGGTTGTCGTCGATGCAGCTTCAGTAGTCGGAGCTGCACTGCCTGTGGTAGGTGCTGCCGCCGTTGTAGTTGCTGCTGCAGCCGTAGTATCTGTAGCAGGAGCAGCCGTTGAAGGACTTGCTTCTGTTGTAGGTGCAGCCTCAGAACCCGTAGGAGCTGCAGACCCTGTCGTAGGGGCAGCTCCGGTCGTGGGAGCGGCTCCGGTCGTAGGAGCGGCTTCGGTCGTAGGCGCTGC
>CADBNJ010000277.1 GCA_902795955.1 Oscillospiraceae bacterium | reverse complement strand
GGAACTGCTTTGAGCACGAGCGGGCATGCGCACAAAATAGTATTGCACACATTCATACCCGCGAAGTGCGACTGAGTTCCGGGACAGGAGCTTTGAGCTTCTCAGTATCCCGCCGGTATATCCTGCAGCACTATGTTTTGAGATACTTCTTCAATTACTTCCTTGTGTGCCTGATCGACCATCTTCAGGAACTCGTCAACTTCCGCCTCAGTATTGTAGATACCGAAGCTTGCGCGGATCATTCCGGGAGTTTTCGAGCTGTCGCAGCCGATAAAGCCTTCTGTCTCATTATCGGGGATGCCCATCAGTCTCCAGACGTATGGATGCGCACAGAAAGCGCCTCTTCTTGTTGCAGAACCCATTTTGCTGAGCTTCGTGGCGAGCAGAGATGTGTTTGCATCAGAGAAATTGAATGTAACGACGCCAACTCTGTCGCTGAGATCGCTTGTGTCACCATAAATGATGACGTTATCCATCTTGGACAGTCCGTCGATGAGTCTCTTGACGAGGACCTGCTCGTGGGACTGGATGGAATCGAAGCCGACTTCCTTGAGGATGTCGATGGCCTTGCCGAGGCCGACTACGCCCGGGTAATTGGGCGAGCCTGCTTCATACAGCTCAGGTGCTTCTTTGTATGTAACATTATAGTCAGACACGATATCGACTATTCCGCCGCCGTAGAATGTGGGCATGTGTTCGTTGAGCACATCGCTGAGGCCTACGATGGCGCCGCCGCCGTAAGGTGAATACATCTTGTGCGCGGAGAATACGAGGAAATCGATGTTCTCCTCGGGTGTGCTGCCCAGCATGGAGAATGATCTGTGTGCAACGATCTGGGCGCCGTCAACAATGATAAGGGCGCCGTGCTCGTGCGCCATCCTGGCAACGCGGTGAACGTCGGTCACATAACCCGTTACGTTGGATGCGGCAGTAACTGCGACATATTTTACCTTGTTCTCTGATAGCATCTTCTCGAGCTCGTCATACTTGACGCGGCCCTGGTCATCGACCTCTGCATAGATCACCTTGCAGCGCTCACGCCATGACAGGTCGTTCGCGTGATGCTCCATACGTGTTGCAAGCACGACATCATTCTTGTTCCCTACGAGTGCCGATGCCAGCTTGTTCAGACCGTCTGTCGTGTTGTTAACGTATACACATGTGTATTTCTCGGGATCGGCGTTTACGAAGCTGAGGACCTTCTCTCTGGTGTTGTCGTAGATCTCGGTGGAGATGTTTGATTTAACGGAATAACCGCGGCCGATGGAGCCGTATGTCTCGAGCTTTGAATTAACCTCGTCCATAACGGGCTTCAAGGCGGGAGTCGTTGCCGCATTATCGAAATTAATGATAACCTTGGAAGAACCGTCCTCCATGGCAACAGGCTCGTCAACGCCTACCACGTACCGGCGGATATTATCGATCGTATAAGATACGGGGGTATCAGCTCCGGAATCGGATGTCTCTGAGGAACCGGTGGATTCCGATGTCTCCGCAGACACATCAGAACTCTGTGCGGTGACCTCGCTTGAGGCAGATGAGCCGGTAGCAGTACTGTCCTTTTGGGCGCAAGAAGAAAGACCTGTAACCATGACGCTCAACGTGAGAGCGGCGGAAACAGATCTGACAAAAAACCTCTTCATATTTACTTCCTCCCTTTATTTGTACTTGTGAATTATACTACAAACAAAGAGATGATATAACTCATGTCGCGTTGTAACTTACAACCATATTTCGCGTAGCTTACCGTAAACAGCCTGTGCAAAGAGCAGATGCCCCTTATCGTCCATGTGCTCGTCATCGATGCTGCTGGGAGTCACATAGTCTGATGCTGCCAGGAATCCGTTGCCCCTTCTTGAAGCGATATCCCTGTAGACATCCTTCAGCTCCCTGCTGACTTCGACGGAACGTCTGTCGAATTCGGGGTCTTTCCCGGGTCTCCACACGTCTTCGCCGAGATAAAGCGGTGATACCAGAAGGATCCGGGAGGGATCGAGGTATGACTCCATCACATTCAGGCACAGATCTATTCCTTTGCCGATCGTATGGGCTGATACACCGTACACGGTCTTGCAGTCGTTGGTGCCGAGCATGAGGATGGCGAAGTCAACCGGCGACTGGCTGTCGAGGATAACGGGAAGGGAGTTAAGCCCTCTCCTTCCCGGTCTTAATTCATCCTCAAAAACAGTGGTTCTTCCGCAAAGGCCTTCTTCGATCACCCGGACACCGGGAAGCTTCGACTGAAGAATTCCCGTCCATCTCCTGTCCCAAGGGAAGCGCTCGTGTGATCCGGGGCGCGGGACAAGTCCCCAGGTGTTTGAATCTCCAAAGGCAAGAAGGTTTCTCATGGGAATTACTTCTTGATGCCGGCGCGCCATGTGGCGGGCTTGAATACCTGAACGAGGGGCAGGAGACGCTTATCCACGTCGATCTTGAACACGGAGTTGAAGTTGTTCGTGGCGATCATCTGGCCTGCAAAGCCGACGATCACTACGAGCTCCTGATCGTTGAAGAACTTGCGGAGCTTGTCGAACAGCTCGTCGCTCACGGAAGTCGGATCCTTGACAATGGACTCGGCCAGAGAAGCGAGCAGTGTCTCCTTCTCATCATAGACCAGATTAGCGGGATCGAGACCCAAACCCTTAACGTCGCTGATGAAGAACAATGAGCAGAGCTGGCATGAGTTTGTCGTTGAGATCTTGTGTGCGTAGAGGATCGCGTCCTTCTCACCGATGACCTCCACAAGCCTCTTCCAGGATGTGTACCATGCCATGTAGGCATCGTATGTTGCAGCATCGTTGAGAAGACCCTTCTTCATGTTGGTCACCGCATTTCGCCCTGCAAGTTCGTCATAGCGCTCCTTCTCTGCGCCCGTTGCTTCATTCTGTTCTACCAATTTGATCCTTGCCATTGTAATTACTCCTTTACTGTTGTTATAGTGCGATATTCAGAATATCGATTATCTTTTGTGAATCCAGGGGCACATAGTGTCCTACCGTGCCGCCTCCCGTTGCCCTGTCAGCCATTACCGCGAAGTCTTTGCCGTCTATGCCGAGTTCGGACAGGGTTGTCTTGAGGCCCAGCTTCCTGAAGAATCTCCTAAGTTCCTCCGACAGTATCAGCGCCCTCTCCCTCTCATCGAAATCATACGGGTCAGCGCCGTATACCCTGCTCGCCAGGAGTGCCGGCCTCCACGGCTTGACGTCCGCCATGTACCTGGTCCACGCCACAAGTACCACCGCCATGCCTTCGCCGTGCGTAATGTTGTATTGTGCCGACAGCTCATGCTCGATCCTGTGCGATCCCCAGTCCGCTATCCTTCCCGCATCGAGGAAATTGTTGTGAGACACGCTTGCCAGCCACTGGATCTCCGCTCTGGCATTAATGTTGCCGGGATCATCGATCAGCCTCTGCGCATTCACGAGGAGCGCCCTTACCGCACCCTCGATGAGGTAATCCGTCGTATCGGAATTCTTCACGTCGGAGAAGTACCTTTCGAGAAGATGCGACAGCACATCCGCGATCCCTACATATGTCTGGTACTCCGGAAGATTGACCGTATATCTCGGGTTCATGATCGCGAACCGGGGAATGATCCTGTCATCCTCAAAGCCCTTCTTCCACTCCCCGTACGACAGGATCGCCGCGTTGGAAGTCTCCGATCCGCTCGAAGCAGTCGTCGCGATGACTCCGATGTTCAGCACCTTCTCAGGCACCGCCCCCTTATCGAAAAAGTCCCACACATCTCCGTCATACGGGATCCCTATCGCTGTTGCCTTGGCTGTGTCGATCGAGCTTCCCCCGCCTACTGCGAGTACAAAATCGACTTCGTCCTTCTTGCCCTGAGCAACGAGCTTTCTGACAAGTTCGATGCTCGGATTCGGTACCACATCGCCGCTCTCGGAGAACCTGATCCCGAGTTCGTCAACGGCCTGACGGACAACATCATAGATACCGAGTGTCTTTATAAAATCTCCGCTGTATACGAGCAACAGTGATCTTACATTATGCTGTGCAAGAAGCTTCGTGAGACTCTTCTCGCTGCCCTCACCGAAAACGATCTTCGCGGGGTTATAGTACTCGAATCCGATCATCTTACTTAATCTCCTTATCTGTCTCAGTGCAGAGCTACAACTGCACCGCCGTATGTCTTGCTGATATACTCTGAGATCTCAGGTCCCTGGAGTACTTCAACGAGTGTCTTCAAAGCGGGATCGTCCTTCTTAGCTGCTGATGTAGCGACGATGTTGCCGTATGTCTGTGCTGCAAGTCCGTCGTTAGCCTCAACTGCAAGTGCCTGACTTACGTGCAGACCGCCCTCGATCGCATAATTGCCGTTGATGACTGCTACGTCTACGTCGGGAAGTGCTGCTACGAGCTGCTCAGGTGCGAGCTCCTTGAACTGAACGTTCTTGGGGTTCTCTGTGATGTCTGCTACTGTTGCGTTGATGCCTGCGCCATCCTTGAGCTTGATGATGCCTTCCTGTGCGAGGAGCAGAAGAGCTCTTGCTTCGTT
>CADBNJ010000276.1 GCA_902795955.1 Oscillospiraceae bacterium | reverse complement strand
GTCATACCTTGACAGGTTGGAGCACGCCTCGGCGCAGGCGATTATGTAGTAGGTCGGGATCGCATATTCTATGATCGGCATGCTGAACTTCTCAACCGTCGCTCCGTTATCCTCGTAGTACCTGACTGCTTCCATTACGCGCGCCTTGACATCCTCATCGATGCCTTCGCCGAAGTACTCCTCGGGAAGACCGATCTTCTTGCCTCTTACATCGAAGGAAGCAACAGCATCGATATCCACCTTCTCGGATACTGTCGATGACTGATCGCGGTCATCAACACCGCTGATGACGTTAAAGAGTGCTGCGCAATCGGCCGCCGTCTTTCCGATGGGACCTATCTGGTCAAGGGATGATGCAAATGCCACGAGACCATATCTTGATACAGTTCCGTAGGTCGGCTTAAGTCCCGTAACTCCGCAGAATGAAGCGGGCTGTCTTATCGATCCGCCTGTATCCGAACCGAGCGATATCGGTGCCAGATCTGCCGCAACGCAGGCAGCCGAGCCGCCCGATGAACCGCCGGGAACCCTGTTCGTTCCGTGAGGGTTGATCGTGGGACCGTAGAACGATGTCTCGGTCGTGGAACCCATGGCGAACTCGTCCATATTAGTCTTGCCGAGGATTACCATTCCCTCCGCCTTGATCTTCTTTACGACAGTCGCATCGTAAGGAGGGATGAAATTGCTCAGCATCTTTGAACCGCAGGAAGTCAGTGTTCCGCGGGTGCAGATGTTGTCCTTGACGGCAACGGGAACGCCTGCAAGTGCCCCGGTGAGCCCGCCGCTCTTTATCTTCTCATCGATCAGTCTTGCCTGTTCAACGGCATCGTCTGAGACGGTGATGTATGAATTGTACTTACCGTCCTCCGCCTTGACAGCATCGATATATACCTTGGTTACCTGCTCTGATGTGACCTCGCCGGACTTGATAAGTCCTGCAAGAGTCAGCGCATCAGATCTTAAAATCTCTTCGTTCGTCATAATATTACTCCACCGTCTTCGGAACGAGGATCGCTCCGTCCTTTGTCTCAGCTGCATTTGCCAGGATCAGATCCTGCATGTCACCGTTCGTGACAACATCCTCTCTCGTTACGTTCGTCCTTCCGAAAGCATGGCTGAGCGGTTCCACTCCTGCCGTATCGAGCTCACCCAGCTTATCGATATAGCCGAGGATGCTGGCAAGCTCCGCCTGCGTTCTTTGTTCCTCACCGGGAGTAAGGCTGATCCTTCCCAGCTTCTCCAGATACTTGATCAGGTCAGATGTAATCTCCATTATTTGTCCTCCTGTTCAAAAGGCGGCTCAGATCTGTTGTCATCTTCGTCGTCATCGTCATATTCGTTCTGATATCTGTAACGGTTACTTCCTCCGTGCATCTTCTTGAGCACTGTGGCAGTTATGATCACTATCACTGCTATAAGCGCCACGCCGCCGACACACATTGCAACGATCGCTGCCGTCGAACGCACGGCATTGCCGTTATCTGCCGGTGCAGGCGTTATCATTCCGCCGGGCGCTGCCGTAATATCCGGTGTTGTTGTTACAGAGGGAGATGAAGGATCCACATATCCCTCAGGTGTAGGCGTAGGAGATATAGGCTTGGCCGGTTCATACGGCATATCGGTTCCGAACTGATATTTACCTGATGAGATCTCGGCATTTATCTCATCGGACAGCATCGCAATAAGGTCAGACTCGAGGTCCTGATCCTGCAGCTGGGCAGTACCGATATAACCGACTACAAAGTAACCGAACTCGGGTACATAGATAACGTCGATGTCTCCGTCTTTGCGTGACGGATCGTATGCCCAGTTCTCAAAAGCCGATGCTGTCTGTCCTTTCTTGACGACAATGTCATTTGTCTCCTTGCATACGCCCTGGGCATAGCTGTTCTCAGCCTCTGTCTTGAGCTTGTCAAGGCTTCCGCCGGCTGCTTTGACGAGGTCCTGCGCAAGTCCTTCCGACGTTGACTTTGCCTGCGCGTCAGCGGTTGCCTCAGGCGCCTCAAAGAGTGCATACCTGATGTTCGGGGCCTTGCGCATCTCGTCGGTAATATGAGCCTGGCAGTACTTCATTGAGTACAGATCCGTAAGGTAATATTTCTCGAGGGTGGCCCTGAAGATCTGCTCATCGCAGTGTTCGCCGTAGTACAGCTTGAGGTACTGATCGAGCGTAAGCTTTCCTTCGGTTGCAGCCTTGCTGATGTTGCTGATCATCTCATCTATCTGCTGCTTTGTCTCATCGGAGAGGAGAAGTCCTTCCTCTCCGGCCTTGTCGCAGATTATCTGGCAGCTCTGTATAGTCTTCTCTGCATAGGAGACGAGGAAATCGCCGAAAGTTGCAAACTTGGTCGTGTCGACATAAGGTGCCGACAGATCGAGGAAGCCCTCGGGCGTGCTGAAATATCCGCCGTAATACTGAGTGATCTCAACATATGCATTGATGATGTAGAAGTTCGATTCGGCCAGAGGAACATCCTTGCCGTTGAACTTGTACTGGTGATCGATGAAATTCTTCAGCTGGCTTCCGTACACCTTGTCGAATGTAAGCGTTGACAGATCCTCCTCAGTCACACTCGCTGATGTTGCCGCCGTCGACTCACCCGAAGAAGCATCTGTTGGTGCGTCGATATTTATCGTGCTCGTATCGGTATTCTCCGCAGCTGCCGTTGTCTCCGTTCCGCTTACGGCAGACGGAGCAGCCGCTGATGAGCACCCCGCCAGATAAGATACTGCCATTCCGGCTGCGAGTATAACCGCCATTATTCTTTTGTTCTTCATCAGTGTCGTTCTCCTTATCTTGTGCCTTATCCTAAGCCGCATATCTGCGAATAATCTTCCATCGCTGCGGCGATCGTGTCGTCCATGTCGTAGTATTTGTATTTGCCGAGCCTTCCGCCGAAGAAAACCCTGCTGTCTTCCGCCAGCTTCCTGTACTCGGCATAGAGGCTGTTGTTCTTCTCATTATTGAGCGGATAATACGGTTCATCACCTATCTTCCAGTCGGCGGGGTACTCTCTCGTTACTACCGTTCCCTCGCCCTTGCCGAACTCGAAATGCTTGTGCTCGATTATCCTGGTATAAGGTGTCTCGGCATCCGTATAGTTCACGACCGCATTGCCCTGATAATCTTCCGTGTCTGCCATGTATTCCGTCTCGAACCTCAGGCTCCTGTATTCCAGGTTGCCGAGCTTGTAACCGTAATACTCATCGATCATTCCCGTATAGATGATCCTGTCTGCCAGACCTTCGTATTCGGACCTGTTCTTCAGGAAATCCACACCGGTCCTTACTTCGATGCCTTCAAGCATATTGGCGATCCATTTGGTGTAGCCGCCGACCGGGATACCCTGATACTTGTCGTTGAAATAATCGTTGTTGTAAGTAAGTCTCACGGGAAGCCTCTTGATGATGAATCCGGGAAGCTCCGTTGCCGGTCTTCCCCACTGCTTCTCGGTATATCCCTTGACGAGCTTGGAATAGATGTCCCTGCCGATCAGAGACATTGCCTGCTCCTCAAGGTTCTTCGGATCATCAGTGCGGCACTCGGCTATCTGCTCGTCGAGCTTCGCTCTCGCCTCCTCAGGTGTAATGACGCCCCACATCTTGTTGAAGGTATACATGTTGAACGGCAGCGAATATATCTCACCCTTGTAATTGGCGATAACAGTATTCGTGTATCTGTTGAATTCCGCGAATCTCTGCGCGAATCTCCATACATCGTCATTATCGGTGTGAAAGATATGCGCCCCGTACTTATGCACGTTGATCCCGTGAACCTCTTCAGTGTAAACATTGCCGCCGATATTATCTCTCCTGTCGATGACCAGGCACTTCTTCCCGGCATCAGCTGCGATCCTGGCGAAAGCGGCACCGTAAAGCCCCGCACCGACTATCAGAAAGTCAAAACCGCTCATATAATCTCCCACCTGCTCATTTATTATAATCAAAACAAGCATATATTATATAACTAAAGGGACAACATGACAAACCTGTTT
>CADBNJ010000275.1 GCA_902795955.1 Oscillospiraceae bacterium | reverse complement strand
GCCTTACCCGTGACAGCCTCGATCCTTCTGATACCTGATGCGATACCCGTCTCGGATATGATCCTGAACTGTCCTGCCTGTGAAGTATGCTTCATGTGAGTACCGCCGCAGAACTCGATCGAGAATGCGTTGTCAGGGTCATCACCGATGCTTACTACTCTTACCTCATCGCCGTACTTGTCATCGAAGAAGGCCATGGCGCCGAGCTTCCTTGCCTCGTCCTGCTTCATTACTCTCGTGATGACAGGCATATCCTCAAGGATCGCATTATTTACTATCTCCTCAACCCTGCTGATCTCCTCATCAGACATCGCAGCAAAGTGTGTGAAGTCGAATCTCAGCTTCTCGGGATCGACATAAGATCCCTTCTGCTGGACGTGATCGCCCAGAACGCTTCTCAGAGCGGCCTGGAGGATGTGTGTTGATGTATGGTTACGGCATGTAGCCATTCTCGATTCTTTGTTGACCTCGATCTTAACGCTGCAGCCGCTCTTGATCGAACCTCTTCTGATGTCGATCGTGTGCAGATACTTGGAAGCGTTATCCTTGGCAACATCGATGACGTCTGCTTCGAAGTCATCATTGCAGATGATCCCGCTGTCTCCTACCTGTCCGCCCATCGTGGCATACATTGTGGTCTTATCGAAGATCGCTACTGCCCTGTCTCCCTCGAAAACCTCATCGACGATGTGAAGTGCACCCTCATCGTCTGCCTTCATGAGATAGACGAGCTTTGCATCAGTTGCAAGCTGATCGTAGCCCAGGAACTCCGTGGAGGACTTATCTTCGAGGAGCTCGTCAGGCAGCTTGTTGCCGCCCCAGGCCGTGTCTGACACGTTCTTCTTCGTTGCCTCACGCGCTCTCTGCTTCTGCTCTTTCATTGCGGCGGCAAAACCGTCCTCGTCAACGGTAAGGCCGTTGTCGGCAGCGATCTCTTTCGTAAGGTCAAGAGGGAATCCGTATGTGTCGTGGAGCTTAAATGCATCTGCCCCTGCGAGAACAGTGGAACCTGATGCCTTTGCACTTCCGATCATGTCGTTGAGGATCGCGGTGCCTGCTTCAACAGTCCTGAGGAAGTCGTCCTCCTCCTTGTTGATGATAGTCATGATCATCGTGTACTTGGACACGAGTTCGGGATATGCATCCTTGTTCTGGTCGATGACGACATCGGCGATATCTGCAAGGAACTTACCCTCAATGCCCAGGAGCCTGCCGAATCTTGCAGCTCTCCTCATCAGTCTTCTCAGAACGTACCCTGCGCCTGCATTGGAAGGGATAACGCCGTCCGAGATCATCATGGTAGAGGATCTCATATGGTCAGTGATAACTCTGATGGCAACATCATCCTTCTGGTTGGCGCCGTATGTCTTGCCTGCCTTCTCGCAGACCGTATCAAGGATCTTCCTTACCGTATCGACCTCAAAGAGGTTCTCCACGCCCTGCATTACGCAGGCAAATCTCTCAAGTCCTCCGCCTGTATCGATGTTCTTCTGTGCAAGAGGCAGATATGTTCCGTCCTCCTGTCTGTCGAACTGCGAGAAAACGAGGTTCCATATCTCGACGAACCTGTCGCACTCACATCCGGGACGGCAGTCGGGCTTGCCGCAGCCGTGCTCTATTCCTCTGTCGTAGTAGATCTCGGAGCAGGGTCCGCAGGGACCTGTGCCGTGCTCCCAGAAATTATCAGCCTTGCCTAGTCTCGTGATCCTCTCTGCAGGGATCCCGATGTCCTTGTTCCAGATCTCAAATGCCTCATCATCCTCTTCGTAAACAGAAGGATACAGGAGCTCCGGATCCATCTCAAGGTCCTTCGTCAGGAACTCCCATGCCCACGGAATGACTTCCTTCTTGAAGTAATCGCCGAAAGAGAAGTTGCCCAGCATCTCAAAGTATGTACCGTGACGCGCCGTGTGTCCGACGTTCTCGATATCAGGTGTCCTTATGCACTTCTGGCATGTCGTGACCCTTCTGCACGGAGGTGTCTCTGCACCCGTGAAGTAGGGCTTGAGCGGCGTCATACCCGCATTGATCAGAAGGATGGACTTATCGTTCTTCGGAACGAGCGAGAATGAAGGCATTCTCAGGTGTCCCTTTGATTCAAAAAAACTGAGATATCTCTCGCGGATCTCATTAAGACCTAAAGGCTGCATAATATTACTCCTTTATTAAAACAAATAAATAACCCCAAAATTATAAATCACAATTCGCTTCATTGCAATGATTCAAGCGCCCTTGCGATGTATTTCCTGAATTTGTCACGGATCTCCTCATTCTCGATCGTGAACTTCACCGACTCGAACGTGTAGATGCTGAACAGGAATTTGTACAGAGGCGGCACATCAGGCGCTTCCACCGCGAAAGTCATCCTCTTGTCAGCCTCCTGCTCCACGATAGATCCGCTCGCTATCGGGAACTCGTCCTTGAGCACCGAGAACGCCTGAAGCACGTTCTTCCACGCACTGCTGCTCTCCTTGTCAGCTGCCTCTATCGTCATCCTGATAGTCTTGAGATTGATCACCGAACTGTATCCCTCAAACGAGTTGCTGATGTATGCGGTAACGTGCTTCTTCTGCGACGACTCGCTCCTGAACCCGTGATACTTGAGGTATTCTTCCGCCATCTCATTCTTCTGAGGCTTCCTGAGATCCTTTGCATCAGCAAAGATCACCTCATACTGCCTGGGAAGATTCTTCTCTATATATCCCGCGGCATCCCTGCCGTACACGACACCCGTGTAAGAGCCGATCCTGTCGAGCCTGAACCTCTTGATACACGTGCTCAGATCATCGTCTTTGACACCCGCGCCGAGCCCGAACTTCCTGTAAAGCTCCAGATTATCTATAGCGATCAGATAGTAATGACGGTTCGTCCAGTCAAGCACAAGCGGCGACACGACAAACTCGCTTCCCACAACGGTATTCGTCACCTTATACCCGTATGTGAACCTCAGCGGCTCCTTGTCCTCAATGCTCGCCCTGAAGAAAGTAAGTATATCCCTGATATGGTTGTTCGCCGACTTGTTGGTCGTCTGATATCTAGAATAAAGCCTGACGGCGCTGCTGTTCTTCTCGACATTGAAGAATGCCGGAAACATCTTCTCGAACTTGCTGTAAAGCTGCTCGGGCACAAACTCCGTCGTCCTGAGCGAGTCCGAGATTAGCCGCGCCTCATCGAGCAGGATCTCATCCGACAGTTCCCCCCTGAAATACCTCTTGCCGTCATGATATATGAAGTCGCCCTTGCCGAATCCCTTCGACGCCGTCACATACTCATTGATCTTCGATATGTCCGAATAGATCGATTTCCTCTCGAAAATCTCACCCGTCTTCTCCTGCAGCATATCAATGATCTCCGCAACGGTCACCCCGTTCCCGTCGGACGGATCAACCTCGTGGATAAAGTAATCGTACATGTACAATATCTTAAGTTTGGACAAAGGGGAATTAGCCATATCGACACCAGCCTTCCGCAAAGATTACGAATTAAATCGCCGGTATTATTTTACCAAAACTGTCCCAATAATGACATACACAGTCTCGTCGACCTGTTCTTTGCCGGTTATGGATGCAGTCAGTCTACCTGTCAGTGTAATGCAGAGAACCTGTACCATCAGTCTGAATAGTCAGTCTAACTGTCCATGTAATACCGCATATCTGCTGCGTACGCAGTAACTTTGTGAATAAAACCGGGTTTACCGGAACATGTTTGCTGCGTACGCAG
>CADBNJ010000274.1 GCA_902795955.1 Oscillospiraceae bacterium | reverse complement strand
TTGCTCTCATCCTTCTTGCCGCATCCGAAGAATGCAAAAGACATTGCACATACCATTACCAAAGCAATAACTCTCTTCATTTATTATGCCTCCTCTTTTTCTGTTCTGCTGATCATCTTTGACGACCATCTATTGAATATTATAACATGACAGGAACTCTAAATGGTCCAAGTGTGCCATGTTCAGATATTTCTTCATTCCCAAGCTGGAAGATGCAACATGCCTCAGTCTGGCACATACGAGCATTAACGCTGACTGTCCGTCAGGAAAGGCGCCTATTGCGTTCCGGTTGCTGATCGTTTCGGGAGATACCTTGGTGCCCCGGAGAGCCTCTGCTATATCTTCTGATGTTGTGGTGAAGTTCCTGTCGTATTGACGAACGATCAATGATAGAATGTGCCCATGCAGACAGTTTTTGAATCGGCTAACATTCGTTTCGTTAAGTTCACGGAAGAACTCGTGGATGACTATCTTATGATGGTCAACGACATAGAGCATGTCGCCAGATTCATCGGCGAGAGAAGAACTCCCTTAACGATGGAAGAGGAACTCGAGTTCATCAGGAATCAGAAGATCTTGCACCCTCACACTTACTCCATGATCGAGAAAGCGACCGGTGAGTTCATTGGCAATGCGGGATTTATGAATATCAAGGACGGCGAGGCTGAATTCGGCATTGTCATAACGTATGCAAAGCAGAATTCAGGCTTTGGCAAAGAGGCAATTAAGAGCCTGCTTGATCACTGCTGGAATGATCTTCCTGTCGACCGCGTGTACCTCGAAGTATATATCGATAACAGCCGGGCGATCCGTCTCTATGAGAAGTGCGGGTTCACCGAATACAAGCGGACTGATACGGACATCTTCATGGATATTCTCTCGCCTGCAAAGGCGGGTTAAAGCTTTAATCCCAAAGCGGTTATTATCCGGCAGATATGGTATAATTCCGTCGTACTCCGGTACTTGGATCAACATATAGAGATAAGGAGATAGTTATGATACACAAGAAGATCTTAGCAACACTTATGGCAATGATGATGGCCGCATCATTCGCGGCCTGCAGCAAGACTGACTCCAAAGGTACGGCAGATACTTCTGCGGCAGATCCTGTCGTAGAATCTGACCAGGGACCGGCATCAGGTGAAGACACTGATGGAGACACAGAGGAGTATTCCGAGTTTTACAGCCTAGAGAACAAGTCCGCCGCCGAGATCAAGGAGATCCTGGACAAGTACTATACTGAGATAATCCCTGCCGAAGGACAGTCTTCTGAAGAATTCAGGAAGAGTCTGCCGGTAATCCCTGAGAGAATCGTGAACGGCTCGCCTGAGACTAAATGTTTCGTATCTTACAGAGGCCTTGATACCAAAGGACACAGCAGGATCTTGATCATCTCCTGGGAAGGCTTTATCGAAGATGAGAGCGGCAAAGCTTTTGTGAAGGCTGAAGCGCACGATCCCAAGGCTGATTTCGATATCATTCTTCAGGGCAAGGAGCTTGCATTGGAACTTTTAGGGCTTTACCGTAAGGAAGTTGAAGCTGCTGACTACGACCGTGTCGATTATCAGGAGCAGGGCGATATCTACCAGCTATCAGCTGATTCCGATTATGTGGATCAAAGGGCAACCAAAACAGTAACTGTTATGGTCAGCCCCGCCACTGCTGAACCCGGTGATGACTTCTGGACGGTTACGGTCAAGCATTCCTATGTGAAGTGAGCCGTTGCTGAGGCAGGCCTTAGTCTTTTCCGGGTCACTCCATACCCGGCAAAGCACGATGATGCATTAGAGTAGAAATAGATCTCAGATCCGGCTGCTGTCAAAAACACAACATGACCTGTATATCCTTTATAGTTTGTTCTCAAAAGATCGGGTGTATCATAGTTGCTGAAATAGAGGGCGATTTCTTCATAAGATTTCGCAACGAATACGGATAACAGATTCAATTACGGTCCTGTATTCGAGGACGGTGTGCTTACCATAACTATTGATTCTGTCCGGAGTAAGAACAGGAAATGGCAGGATTGCTGCATCGCAGAAGTTGTTTTTTATGGAGAGTCAGGCTCGTAAGATATTGTCAGTTACGGCATCTTATTTCCTGTCGCGCTTCACGGTGCCGCCGTATGCCTCGAGAGACACTTCATAATAATTCCTCAGCTTGGAGCGGAGGGATCTGGGACTGACTGCTATTGCGTCTTTGCCGAACCTCTTGAAATAATCAACAAGCTGGAGTTCCGGCCAGTCGAAATGATACAGATCACCTTCCACTGATGTGACGGCAGGTCTGTTCTTGACGATAACTTTGTACATCTGCCTGCCGTGTTCGGTCATCCTGATCACTGCATGAACAGCAGGCATAACGGAATGAGGACTTCTCATTCCTCTTGCTCTCAATTCTTCTGCAGCCGATTCATCTCTGACGAAAGTGTCAGATGTGATGAATACATTGCTGAGCCTGGATATCCTGTATGAGTGATATTTCCGTGTCCGGGGATCGCGGCAAAGAAGATAACTGCATTGTTCATCCTTGGATATGACTGTCATATAGGGTTCCACGACAGCATGGTATTCACCGCTTCCCGACGTGAAGGACAGGAGTCTGCAGGTGTCTATGGCCCTGTCTATCGAACGGTATGTATCTGCGAAGATTATCTCTTCTCTCTTGCTTCTGGGAATGGAGAGATATGACAGGAACATATCCTTGAGGTAGCCGGAGAGAGAGGATTCCATAAGTGCATTATTCTCTATGATCTTGATTATGCCGTATGACTCTCCGCTGACGGTCAGTGTGATGACGGAGCTTCTGCCTGATGAAGGCTCCCTGTTATTGATGTAATTGCGTATTATCTTCCCGGCGATATCGCGGGCATCCTTTGGCTTAAGAGACTTGACCGAGGCGATGTCATCAGCCATGCTCCTGATCAGTTCATCGCCGTCTTCTCTGTATTGTTCGAAATAATTAACGATCAGTTCCTTAAGGAAGGAATTAAGATTGACCTTCCCGTCGCTCTTAAAGAATTCGAACAGCTCGGCGTCGTCAATGAGTCTGTTTTTTGTCTCTTCTGTCAGGTATATCTTGTACTTCTCTGTCATGTGTATCTCCTGTTTGGGGTTGCATAAACTCTTAAATATCGCAATAAATCCTATAATATACACATTATATTGGGGTTGTATCTATAAGTCAATCTGCATCTATTAAAACCCCATCATCCGGGTTACCATACAATTGCAACGAGCGAAAGACACTCACAGCAATCAACATCGGTTGGTTTACAGGTTCGAATCCTGTCATAG
>CADBNJ010000273.1 GCA_902795955.1 Oscillospiraceae bacterium | reverse complement strand
TTATCTCAAAGCCAAGAACATCCCTGTAAAAGCGGATCATTGTCGCCATATCTTTGACTAATATACCGAAACCATCTAATCGCATATGCATCCCTCTGTACTAGTCTCTTTTCTCCTACTCTATGAAACAATCACTCCTCAGACAATATAATTATATCAGATACCCTTCATGACCGGTCACCTTATTTATCAGGCATACCGATACGAAAATGTTTATTCACACCTCAAAAATGTATATTATAATCAGTAATATTGAAACGGGATGTACGGGAACTTGGGTGATGGTTATGGTTTGGAACAATACTGAAGTTCAGATAATAAAAGAGATCGACACTACTGATAAATGGTAGGATGATCCTCAGATCAAAACACTCCATTTCGCCGGTCTCAGGACAGAGCCCCATAAGGAATTGCATTACAATGATGTCTTTAATAATACAGACAGAAAGGATAACGTATCCTACCGTAAATATGATCTTAATGATGCCGGAATACACTATGGGCCAACAGAATTTCCGACGGTAAGGAGCCTTGCAACTTTTCTGGGCATCTTCGAAAATGTTGAAGGTGTGTTCCCCGTGACCGGCCCTGACATATTATCCGGATTGTCTTATGAAGATACGGAAAAGGCAGACCGTCATCTTGAAGCTTTCCTGCAGGTGGTCGCCTTTACGGATCCTGATATTGCTTATGAACTGGCAAAGAAAATAGTGAAAAAGGGTGACGGATTCATGAGACGAAGACGTGTCCGCGCAGCGCTGCTGTACCTCCTGAATTATCGGGATGATGAGACTGAACAGCTGTTTGTCGATTTCTATCTCGATCATCAGGAGGAAGACGAGAATAAGAAGATTGCCAATTCATATTGGGAAAGAGACTCCGGGAATTGATACTTGTCCTTATTACTTCGGCGGCCGGATACCGTAGCTTTCAAACATCTCAACGTACATACAGCTGAGCAATACTATCCTCTCTTCTCGCGGTATCTAATACACTCTTCCAGCAATTCTATGATATCCGCATATTCCTTTTTCTCTTCATCGCTCAACATGTTAAATCTGGACAGGATATGCTTGTCTGCCCGAACGCTGAATGCAAAGAAAGCTTTTCTGCAATCCGTGAACGGCATTCCCGGATAAAGCCATACATCAAACCACTTATCTGCTTCAGCGGTAGAATCAATTCCTCCCAGCCGTGCCTCACGTTCTTCACGGGCAGCATTATTACGTCTGTAGATCTCAAAACATGCACCTGCAATACCTGCGCACCCCAGGATCAGCGGCAGTATCGTTTTGCCCGTTTTCTCGCTGTTAAGGAGAAGGATCGAGAATACCGGTATAAGCATCAGTATGACAATGAAGCCCTTCGAAAGCTTAACCTCCTTCTCAAATATGCTTTTTTTGTTCTTTACATATTCTTTGTATCCTTCTTCATCAAACTTGTGAGGCTGCCCGTTGAATGCATCCTGCCATGCAGAATATGTTCCGCTGCTATCGGGTTCGCTTTCGACGGGCCCGGCATAAGTATTATTCGTTTTCTGTCTGACCAGCGATAAGTATTCGTCATATTGACTTCGCTTAAGAGGGTCAGACAGAATCCCATACGCCTCAATGATCTTTTGAGTTACCTCTGCCGCATCCGGTTTATCAGGGTTAAGATCCGGATGCCATAACTTGATGAGGCTGCGGTACGCCCGCTTAAGCTCTTCAGTGGAAGCATCTTCAGACAGATTCAGCACTTCGTAAAACGTCTCATCTTGCAGCATTTACTGTTCACTCCGGTTATCTCAACAATATAATGTCAGTCCCGCTCCAGCATCACGATATATTCAGGCGTACCTTCTTCTAATCGTCTTCTCCCGTTAAGTCTAAAGCCATGCGCCTCGTAAAAACGAATAGCTTCTTCGTTCTTCTCCAGGGTCCATACGAACTTTGCATCGAACTTCTCTTTTGCAAATTCTACCAGCCCGGATCCGATGCCCTCTTTCCCCTCCATATGGATCATTCCCTTAACTATACCATCATCGTATACCCAGACTTTATCGAGGAGTTCCGGATCATTGAATTCACCGGCGACCTTAACAACCTGCAACTCATTAAAAGAGTATTCATCGTTATGAAAGATCGAGCGGTACTTTACTCTTTTTGTAAACACCAGGATCTCGGCAATCCTGGACAGGTCTTTGGGTTCTGCTTTTCTTATCACGTTACTGTATCCGCCTGTCTGACAAGTATATCTCTGTCGCATCATACATGTTATCTCTCCCCCTGACAGGATAATTATATCATCCGGTTAGTGAAGGTGCTAAGATTGATGGTGGATGGTGGTCACCCAAGATGTTCTATTCAGTGTCATTAGTAAAGAACTGAGTTGAATGAATTGACCGGTTGAGGCTGCATACGCAGTAACTTTGTGAATAAAACCGGGTTTGCCGGAACATGTTTGCTGCGTACGCAGTAACTATGTGAACAAAACCGGGTTTACCGGAACATGTTTGCTGCGTACGCAGACTATTTGTGCAGGTAAAATTTTTAGTGGAACATTTACACTGCGCCCGCAGATAAGCTTTAAAATGCTCATAACTCACACCGGCATCAGCTTCGCTCTGGATCGTATATCATCTTCTGCCGGTCTTGATGAATCCGATCAGTTCTTCAAGATCATCAAATTCATCATAATCGCCCATGATCCCTTCGCGGTGGTAGACGACACCGGCCTTCTCGTTCCTCTCAAGGCAATCAAGCAGAGCGTCCACGCCATACCGTCTGGCAAACTCAGCGAAAGCGCGGGCTTTGATCTTATCCGCATAAAGACCTTTGCGGCAGTCTGCAGGCTCACATTCATAACACCCGGCTATATCCTTGTCTATACCGCATCTTCTGACTTCACACCATTCAGCGTCTTTGCACCAGGACAGTTCTTTGAATCCGTCCCTCTTGCATCCCTTACATGTGACGTTCTCCGAACAAAGACAACATGCCAATCCACATCTTGCAATTCCCAGCTCACGTTTCATAATATGCTCCCTTCTTCACTTCATTAATCTTTCCGCCTTAACACCGAGATTGCTGCGTAATGCAGTATGTCAAAGCGGTCCGGCACAGTCTCTAAGAACTTCCGGTGCTCTGAATCCCACTTGGCCAGTTCTTCCGGGGACAACGAGGCACCGACACCTCTGCAAGCGATCATCCGGCCATGCCACGACTCCTTTGTAAAAGGCACTTCCAGTTCATACTCCTCGTGGTCTTCCGGCTCGAAAAACTCATACATTACATCCGGGATATGGATCGGGTGCTTTGTCTCGCCTGCTCCTGTCCAGTCAGGATTAAACTTCCGGACGATATCCTCGCTCTTACCTGCGATCTCATCTTCAAAAGGAAGCCACGCCATATAGAGAATAACAAGGCGCCCGTCTTTTTTGAGTATCCTGTGGAACTCCGGTGCGACTTTCCCGTGATCAAAGTACCAGAAACACTGACATGCGGTGATCACATCAAAGGAGTTCTCCGGGAAGTCGAGCATTTCCGCAGAAACCGCTTTAAATTCAATATTCATGCCGGATTCTGAAGCAAGTCTATTTGCCTGCTCTATCTGTTCGGGAGAGATATCCGTCCCGGTCCATTCCGCCCCGTACTTATACATGTTGCGCGGCAGCACGCCTGTACCGGTCCCGAGATCCAACACCTTCTGACCATTGATGCAAAGCCCTCTGTCTGCAACCTTTCGATAAAAAACCTCAGGATAAATATCCCTGTATTTGGCATAGTATTCAGAGGTCTTGCCCCAATCGAAAGCTTTGCCTGCATCAATCCTGTTATCCTTTATATCCACGATATGTCCTCATTTCGAATGTCGCAGTGTGTTGCTCATTAGCCGGAAGTATAATGCTACTTGATGTTCAGGCCGTCTTTGAACGCTTCGCCGACTCTTCCGCCTACCTTGTAGTAGCCGTGTGTATAAGGATCAAATGCGATTGCCTCAAGAGAGTCAATATCTATCTTGTCATCTTTGAACAAGTAATCTTCTGCCGATGTTCTGAGCACCTTGCCAATTACGCCAATACCGGTAGCATCGTTCTGATATTCAATGAACTC
>CADBNJ010000272.1 GCA_902795955.1 Oscillospiraceae bacterium | reverse complement strand
TTTACTATGACGCTGCTGACAAAGAGATCGCTAAGCTGTCATACTGATACTTAACTTAAGTTAGTAAGGAACCGGAAGGTGACTCGTTGAAAGGGTCACCTTCTTTTATATCTTGCATTAAGTGATATAATCAAAAGACCACAAGAATAAGGAGAATTATCAAGATGAAGAGAATGATCACAAAGATCGCTGCTTTTGCGCTGATCTGCACAATGCTCACAGGCTGTGCATCAGGTTCACGCAGGTCAAGAGATGACGACGATGACGACGATACGGATAAGACGGAAGCTGTCTCCGAGACGACCGAAGAGCCCTCAGAGACATCCGGGACGCCGGCTCACACCGAGAAGTCAGAGCCTACAACAACCACAACTGAAGGCACAACGGCTACATCCGGTACAACTGCGAATGCAGACGGACTTACCCTTGAAGAAGCGCTGAATAAGTCTGATATGAAGAAGCAGCTTGATGACCAGATCGATTCTCTCAAGAACAATCCCAGATATAAATCAGTGTACAGCGACATCAGGTGGAAGGCTGAGGGCAACACTCTGACATACGAGTATTACTATGCCCAGGATTACACAAAGGATCAGATCAAGCAGATCAAGTCCAGCATCGAGGGGCAGAAGAGCACATTGCTGTCGGCTATCGCTACTGCTAAGGACGGCTGCGAGCAGTCACTCGGCATACGCCCTGAAGAGATCGCATATGTCTACTACACAAAAGACGGTACAGAGATCATAAGGATCGCAGAATAAGGATTGGAATAAATGATTATAGGACTTGATGTCGGAGGCAGTACTACCAAGATAGTCGGTATGCAGGATAATGCCATTGTCGCCAAGACAGTGGTCAAGGCGACCGACCCCGTAACCTCTGCCTTCGGAGCTGTCGGCAAACTGATAAATGACAACGGACTGTCGCTGACTGATATTGAGAAGATCAATATCACCGGTGTCGGTGCCGGTTTTCCGGAAGGCCCGATACTGGGGATAGATACGGTTACGATACAGGAATTTGACGCCACCGGAAGGGGCGGACTGTTCCTGAGCGGTCTTGATCATGCTGTCGTTGTCAGCATGGGAACGGGAACGGCATATCTTGATGCAACGCATGAAGCCGTAAAGCATATCATAGGATCGGGTGTAGGCGGCGGTACGATCGTCGGCCTGTGCAACAGCATCCTGGGAATGGACGATGCGATCAAGCTGTCGGAACTTGCCGAACAGGGCGACCTGCTTGCGGTCGATCTGACGATAGGTGATATCACCCGCACCGAGATACCCGGGCTTCCGAGTGATGCAACGGCTTCTAATTTCGGTAAGGCGGCAGATGACCTGAGAAGAGAGGACAAGGCTGCCGGCATATTCAATCTTGTATTCCAGTCGATCGGAACAATGTCGGTCCTGTCTTCGAGGATAGCAGGAATAAGAGATATTGTTTTCACCGGGCAGCTTGCAGGATTTAAGCAGTGCAGGGAAGTGCTCCACACATTCAGGGATCTGTATGATGTTAACTTCATAGTTCCCGATGATGCGGTGTTCGGCACTGCCGTAGGTGCCTGTCTGGCATGAGCAGGAAGAGCAGCAGCAGAGCCTACGAGCTTGACGTTCTCCGCGGCGTTGCCATGATATTTGTTATATTCATGCATGTATCGTGGGATCTTAGGTATGCATACGGACTTGCAAAGTGCAGCTATCTTCTTGCCCCGTGGTTCGAAGGTCTGATGCATCCGTTCTTCCTCGTTGTATTTGTAAGCGTATCGGGCGTGTGCTGCACTTTCTCGAGAAATAATGTTATCAGGGGAGCAAAGCTCCTTATAGTAGCGCTGCTCCTGACGGCGGGATCACTGTTCGCGACATATATCCTGCATTTTGAATTTCTGGTCATATTTAACGTGCTTCATCTGCTTACATGCGGGATCTTTATATATGCCCTGATCGCTCACATTGAGAAGAAGCATCAGATATCCCCGAAGCTTGTTAACGCACTTATGGGTTTTACGGGGATCTTCGCGATCATTTTGGGAAGCACCATATCGGAGTTCAACTTCAAAGTGGATTCGCCGCTTCTCATTCCGACGGGGATAATGATGCAATCGACTCCCGCAATGGATGACTATATGCCTCTTTTCCCGTGGATCGGCGTATTCCTTGTTGGAGCAGTCATCGGAAGAGTATGTTATTCAGAGAAGAAGACCCTCATTCCGCCGAAGCACGATATCACACGCAGGATAACGGCTCCTTTTGAATTCATCGGCAGGCATTCGCTCGTGATCTATATCGTTCACCAGCCGGTAGTGATGGGGATCTTATATCTGATCTCTATGGTGGTCAAATGAAGCGGATTGTCAAGGATCCGAAGACTGTAAGAGCTGTTGTCAGGCTGGTGACCCCCGTTATTATCCTGGCGGGACTTATTGCCGTTCCGTGGCTGTTCACGCCCGGTGCGGCCGATCTGTACGGAAGGGAGATATTCCCCGTCATATCGCTGCCTTTCAATGTGCTGAGCGGAAGTGCTCAGATATCGCTGACGGAGAATATCGTCATCGTCGGCGGGCTGTCGTTATTTGCCGGGCTTATTATCTTTATCATCAGATTCACGGTAAAGCTCCTGGGCAGGGGCGGAGCGGCGAGGTTTGCCGTTAATACGGTAAGCACCGTGCTTATCATCGCGATCCCTTTCACTGCCGTATATCAGCTGATGCACGGGATCGGTTACAGAAGGACCCCCGTTACGGCGATAATGAAGCTGCCCGGCGGCAAATATACAATAGACGATTACAGACAGGCACTTGACTGGGCATATTACAACATGACTCTGGCCAGGACGAAGCTGGGCGAGGATTATATCGGTGTAGCACATACCGGCGGGAGTTTTGAATCCGACTGCGAATATGCCAACGGGCTGATAGACTCTTTCTCGGAGAAATACGATATAGGACTGTCGCGTAATTTTGTCAGGGCGAAGCCTGTATCGCTCAGCAAATACTGGAGTCTGACACGGATAGTGGGCATGTATGATCCCTTCCTCGGAGAAGCCAATGTCAATACCGGGTATGTTGATGTAACCAGCTTCCCCGTGACGGTATGTCACGAGCTCTGCCACGCCAAGGGCTTTGCGTCAGAGACGGACTGCAACATCATTGCCGTACTTGCCTGCACCATGTCGAACAGACAGGAATTCAGATATGCGGGCTATTACTATATCTTCTGGGAGCTGTACGGGATCGTTGCAGATTATGTAAAACATAAGGGCGGACAGCTTCCCGAATATATGAACAGCAAGGCAATGGCACAGGTCTACCGTGATATGGCGGCCTCCCGCAGCTACTGGAAGAATATAGATGAGATGTGGCTGTCCGAGCTGATCGCCGAACTGTCCGAGG
>CADBNJ010000271.1 GCA_902795955.1 Oscillospiraceae bacterium | reverse complement strand
GGCGGAAGGATACATACATCAACATGTACAGTGGCAGTGCTTCCCGAAGCTGATTCTGCCGATGTGGTGATCAATCCTTCTGACCTTAAGATAGACCGCTACAGGGCATCCGGTGCAGGCGGACAGCACATCAACAAGACTGACTCTGCCATAAGGATTACACACATTCCCACCGGACTTGTCGTTCAGTGTCAGGATGAGCGCAGCCAGATCAAGAATAAGGACAAAGCGATGGCTGTCCTTCAGAGCCGTCTGTGGGAGATGACAAGACGGCAGGAGAAGGATGCTATCGACAGCGACCGCCGTTCCCAGGTGGGAACAGGCGACAGGTCGGAGAGGATCAGGACATACAATTATCATCAGGGACGCGTGACCGATCACAGGATCGGCTTGACACTCTATAAACTCGAGGAGATACTTAACGGGTCACTCGACGAGATAATAGATGCTCTGACAGTCGCTGCGGCGGCAGACGGACTCGGCAGCGGAGCCGACGATGATGATTGATCAAATGCAGGAGATAACCGGATCTATGGAACGAACAAAGAAATACGCAAAGACATATCTGATAAGTTCAGGTGACATTCACGGAGTAGAAGACCTGGCAAAGCATCTCAGGGAAGGTGAGGTCATCGGCTTCCCGACTGAGACCGTATACGGGCTCGGCGCCGATGCGACCAACAGGGATGCTGTCGCAAAGATATTCGAGGCCAAGGGCAGGCCGTCAGATAACCCGTTGATATGCCATATTGCAGATAAGGAACAGATCAGCGGTATTGTGCGGGAGATAACGCCCGTTGCCCAAAAGCTCATAGATGCCTTCATGCCGGGACCGATAACCGTCATCATGAAGAAGAGTGATGTCATTCCTGATGAGGTTACTGCGGGACTTGATACGGTAGGCGTCAGAATGCCCTCCAATAAGGCGGCACACGAATTCCTCAAAGCGTGCGGCGTTCCCGTGGCAGCTCCTTCAGCCAATCTGTCAGGCAGTCCTTCTCCTACAAGGGCAGAGCATGTCATGAATGACATGGACGGATATGTTTACGGGATGATCGACGGAGGCGAATGCCTCTTCGGACTCGAGTCTACGGTAGTCGACGCGACCGGTGATGTCCCCGTCATATTAAGGCCCGGTGCCGTTACTCCGAATGCAGTCAGAGATGTCTGCGGCGATGTTAAGCTGGCAGGTTCCCTGAAGGACGGAGAGATACCTAAGGCTCCGGGGATGAAGTACCGCCATTATGCACCCAAGGCGGCAGTGGAGATCATGCAGCTTCCCGCCAAGGCGGTGATAATTAATGATGAACTGCAGGATGATTCATATGATGCAAGTGATGACAAGTCACACCTTGATTTCAAGAAGCTCGATGATGATGCAAAGCAGGATCTTGTCGATATCGCGGCACCGTTTGTATTCAGGATCAGGGAGATATTGAAGGATTCTCCCGCTGCGAGGATAGGCATATATGCAGGCGATGAGGTGTGCGCCCTGATAGATAAGCTGGGCGATAAGATAATATCCGCACATACGGAGACATATGCGTATGGAAGATCTCTGGATGTGGCTGCGGCGAGTCACTGCCTTTTCGACGGGCTGAGGCATCTTGATATGCAGGATGTGGGGATCATACTGGCTCAGGGGTTTGGCGGCAGCGGCATGTCCAAGGCTTATATGAACAGGCTCGGCAAGGCGAGCGGCAGGTCAGGGGATGTGCCTGAAGGGGCGGCATATGAGGAGGCTTCACGATATATGGAGCTCGAGTCTTTCGAGGGGACATATACCGCATCCGTGCTGTTTGTATGTGACGATAACAAGAGGCTGTCGCCCGCATGCGAGGGGATTTTTACCGATCTGATAAGAAGGAAAGCACCGTTCAGGTTAAGAGATGACAGGAAGGTGGGCTGCGAGCTTTATGCGGAATCCGCCGGCATAAGGGCATATCAGGATGAGCAGCTCGATCAGGACATGACTGATGCGGTCCGTGAGGCATGCGGGATCAACATCTCGTCATACCGCACGAGGAGAGCGGAGCCTTCAGTATACGATGCAAACGATCTCATATTCGCTATGAGGGACGAGCAGGCGTATGAGATACTTAACTCTTTCCCAGAGCTGGAAGGAAAGGTATTCTCGCTGTCATCTTACTGTGCCGGCAAAGGGCTTGTCTTCAAGAGTGAGGACGGGCGCGTGGCGTCAATATCCATCCCGGATCCGAGGGGGGAGAATAAGGCCACATACCTTCATACGGCGTCTGCTCTCAAAGCATGGCTGGAACTGATATTCCCGTATGTTCTGAAGGATCTCGGGATCGAGAGGTGCTGATCTGCCGCGACTGCTTAACAAAAACCTATTGTTATGGTATATTTTGCGTGACTTACAAGAAAAGAGGTAAATGATATGAAGACAAACAAGAGGGGCGGCAGTAAACTGCCGGTAATCATTACAGCAGCTGCTTTGATCGTTGCAGCAGGCGTATTTGCTTTGGTATATTTCCTTAACAAGCCCAAGCCGGATGCGACGGCAAAGGATGCTACTTTTGCTACGGCTACGACTTCAACTGATGCTTCACAGGCTCAGAAGGGCGCGAAAGCATATACCCTTACGGTTGTGGGCAAGGACGGATCATCCAAGGATTACGCAGGCAGAACAGATGCCGCATACCTTAAGGATCTCATGGATGACATGACAAAGAACGGCGACTTCACTTATGTAGGAGAAGAAGGCCAGTACGGCCTGTTCGTTACGACGATCAACGGAGTTAAGGCAGACTTTAATACGGATGCTTCTTACTGGGCTATCTATGTTAACGGCGAGTACGGCAGTTATGGCGTCTCTGAGCAGCCTGTTAACGACGGTGATTCCTTCAAGTTCGTTTACGAGACATCAGAGGGACAGTGAGCAAGGCGATATTTACCGTTAAGGACATCGCGACCATTGGCGTTATGGTTGCCCTGACAGAGGCTGTCAAATGGGCGCTTCAGAGCATACCGAACGTCGAGATGGTCACACTGCTCTTTATGGTATTCGCCGTAACATACGGACTTAAGAGCTGTATTGTTGCTCTTATCTTTACGGGAGTTGAGACTCTTATCTGGGGGCCGCATATATGGGTGCTGATGTACCTGTATATATGGCCTCTTTTGATCGTTACCGCATACATCATGGGGAAACGCAAGCTGCCTGACTGGTGCTTTGTATTCCTGGGTGGTTTTTACGGACTGTTTTTTGGTATGATATGTGCAATACCGTATCTTTTCTTCGGGGGGCTTAAGGTTGCCGTCGCATGGTGGATCGCGGGAATACCGTTCGACATCATGCACTGCATAAGCAATACAGTGCTGGCGCTGGTGTTGTTTAAGCCGCTTCGCAAGGCTATGACAATGATAATCGGATCGCCGTACAAGGGAGGGCAAGATGAGAATAACAGATATACTGAACAGGGGTGAGATGTCGCTGTCTTATGAGGTTTTTCCTCCGAAGAAAGAGACTTCTCTTGAGAGCGTGCTGGAGGCGGCCGGTGAGATAGCCGCACTTAAGCCTTCGTTCATGAGCGTAACATATGGCGCAGGCGGGGGAACGAGTGAATATACGCTCCGCCTGAGCAGCGAGCTGGAGCATAAGTATAATGTCCCGATCCTTGCACATCTTACATGCGTGTCATCTGACAGGGAGACTGTCAGAAGAAGGATAACGGAGCTGAAGGATGCGGGGATAAAGAACATCATGGCACTGCGGGGCGATATTCCGTCTGACATGGCCGATTCCGACAGGAGCAGCTGGGATTATCATTACGCCATAGAACTCATACAGGAGATAAAGAGCATATATCCCGAGTGCTGCATAGGTGCCGCATGCTATCCCGAGATCCATCCGGAGAGCAAAAATCAGAGGGATGACCTTATGCACCTCAAGGCCAAAGTCGATGCAGGAGTTGATTTCCTTACGACGCAGATGATATTCGACAACAACCTGTTCTTCAATTTCCTTTACAAGCTCCGTGACATGGGCGTCACGGTGCCGGTGCTGCCGGGCATAATGCCTATCACAAAGGCGGTTCAGGTTGAGCGCGCCGTCAAGCTGTCAGGAGCCTACATGCCCGTCAGGTTCCGTTCCATCGTTGACAGGTTCGGACCGGACGATTCCGCGATGACGCAGGCCGGGATAATCTATGCCACAGATCAGATCATTGATCTGTATGCCAACGGGATCACGAACGTACACGTGTATTCGATGAATAAGCCGGAAGTTGCAAGGGGCATCAAGGAGAGCCTGTCATCAATCCTCGGCCGCGAATTCGCATGAGCAATTACAACATTGAAGTCCGTCAATACAGTGCATCCGATCTGCCTCCGATAGATCTCAAGGAGGTCTGGAGGTACACGGGTTCGAGGCAGATACCTTCCGGAGGCCCCCTCGCCGATCTGATGGATGAGATGCTGTCGGAATACGGCGGCATAGCACGAGGCAAGGTGTGTTTTGTGAGAGCCCCGCATCTTCCTTTCAGATCTGATTCCAAAGGCCTGGCGAAAGTAATAGCCGGCAGCAGCGAGGTTATAGTCTTTGCTGCAACGGTTGGCTACGAATTTGACAGGATCATCGGACGGTTCAAGCGTTCATCCCCGTCCAAAGCACTTATAATGCAGGCTCTCGGTGCGGAACGCGTTGAGGCTCTCTGTGACCTGTTTTGTTCAGGCTTTGATGGGCGTACGGCAAGGTATTCCCCGGGCTACGGCGACATGTCCCTGGAGTCGCAGAAGGATGTTTTCGAGCTGCTTCAGTGCGAATCGAAGATCGGGATATCGCTTAATGAGAGTCTGCTCATGACACCGTCCAAGTCAGTAACGGCGGTATTCGGCATACGCGAAGGAGCGGAAAGCGCGGACGGACATGACTGCAGCCTGTGCGGGCTGCTCGGATGTTCAATGAGGCGGGAGCAGCCTTAGATTAACAGCAAAAATATGCTATACTTTCTCTATCTGTGAACCGGAGGTCAGTGAACAATGACAGTTCTCGAATACATGCATGACAATCTGCTTTATCTTGACGGCGGAATGGGAACGCTGCTTCAGGAGCGCGGCCTTAAGCCGGGTGAGCTTCCGGAGAGATGGAACGTGTCAGCTCCCGATGTCGTCACGGATATCCACAAGGCTTATTATGATGCAGGTTCAAATGTCGTGTCGACTAATACTTTCGGAGCGAATTCGCTGAAGTTCGGTATTGATGAACTTGAGCAGCTCGTCAGTGCGGCCGTTGAGAATGTTAAGAGGGCGCAGGTACTGAGTACGGGAACACAGCAGAAGTTCGTGGCACTTGATATAGGACCGATCGGCAAGCTTCTTAAGCCGTATGGAGATTATGATTTCGAGGATGCGGTATCGGTATATGCCGATACGGTGAGAATAGGTGTAAAATGCGGCGTTGATCTTATTTTCATCGAGACGATGAACGACAGCTACGATACCAAGGCGGCGGTGCTGGCCGCGAAGGAGAACTCCGATCTGCCCGTATTCGTATCGAATGCGTACAGCGAAGACGGCAAGCTCATGACAGGAGCTACGCCTGCTGTTATGGTGGCGATGCTGGAAGGTCTGGGCGTTGATGCGGTCGGCGCCAACTGCTCGCTCGGTCCCGCACAGTTAAGAGGCGTGGTGGAGGACTATCTGCGTTATTCCTCGCTTCCCGTACTGCTCAAGCCCAATGCGGGACTGCCTAGGACAGAGAACGGCAGGACTGTCTACGATGTATATCCCGGCGAATTCTCAGACCTTATGGCAGAGTTCATAGGAGAGGGTGTGAGGATCGCAGGCGGGTGCTGCGGAACGACTCCGGATTACATCAGAGAGACAGTAAATAAGAGCAAGG
>CADBNJ010000270.1 GCA_902795955.1 Oscillospiraceae bacterium | reverse complement strand
CCTTCTCTGTGAGCGTATATGTACCTGCACCCAGGTGTGACAGATCGATGATACCGTCGGGTCCGACTTCGATGTCAAGTGTTGTCTTACCCGCCTCGATCTCTGCTACCTCGCCGGTAAATGTCTGCTTCTCATACTTTATATCACCGTCATATCTGGGATCATCCGGTGTTTCCGGAGCTGTTGTTGTATAAGTACCGTCAACAAGTTTATAGTATGTGCCTGCATCGGCGGGTACATAGCGTGTTCCGTTTGTAACAACCTTGTCTGCAACTGTTCCCGTCAATGTGAATACTGCACCTGCGAGATGCTTTGTGTTATCGTTCTTGTCAACCTTCTCAAGTCTTACCTTTGTTGTATAGGTGATAGTTGTAACCTCAGGTGTCTCACCCTTGGGATCGTCAGGTCCGAAATCATCAGTTGTTCCGTCATATTCCTCATTAGGATTATTGGAATAGATGAGCTTTGCAGTGTTGGGGTTGCCCGCATCCGTGATCACTGCGTTCTCATTGAGAGTTGCCTTGTAAGATACTACGATCGCATCACCGATGGAAGCTGCGGTGGTACCCCATGTGTACATCTTGGTGCTGTTGAAGACGATCTTAAATCCGTCAGCCGTAGCAACAACTTTGTAATCCTTGATATCTGTATCATTACCCTGTGTGAGCTCCGTTCCGTCGAGTTTAACGGTAACAGATGATGCACCCTTGAATGTGAGACCATCGCTCAGGGTATCGGTGATGACGAACTTATAGATCTCGTCGTATCCCTTATTTGTGAGATCGGGAACTGCCGTTGTAATCTCGAAATCAACATCTTCGCCAATGCTTGCCGTATTCTTGGATACCCTGTTGCCACCCTTGTCTACGATCTTCTTGTCGAGAGAAGGAAGGACTTCCTTGGTTGTTATGGCAACCTGAGTATCGGAAGCAACCTGGAGGATGAACTTGGATACTGCGTTAGGATTAACGATCTCGCCCTGCTGTGCACCTGATGCATCAGCAATAACTGTATCGGATACAAGATAGTAACCAGCATCAACACCTGTTATCGTAACGGTCTTGGATGATGCAGATGCCTTCAGTGTAGCTGTCTTAACAGGAGTACCGTCGAGATGCTTGGAGATTGCTTCTGCGAACTTGTCGAGATTTGCATGATCATCCGACAGCTTTGTGAGTTCTCCCAGAACATCGTCAACACTTGCTACTGTCTTGCCGAGTGCTGCGGACAGATCGGAATAGAGTGTTGTATCTGTTGTCTTAACATCTGCACCCCAGCTGATATTGCCGAGCTTGTTGTCAACAACTTGACCCTGGAAGATCTGGTAAACGTCATAACGGTGCGTAGCCGTATCGTTTGTGTCGTTCTTTGTGATCGTTATCGAATAGTTCTCGCCTGCAGCAAAAGCTACTGTAGCCATCGCCATAACCATCACGAGAGTTACGATAACCGAGATCATCTTTTTGAATGTCTTAGTCATTTTCTTTTGTTCCTTTCTTTTGACTTCTTTATTGCCTTTTAAATTAAGAACCATTTCACAAATCCTCCTCCTTACGCCGTCGAAGCATCAATAAGATAAGTGCCGGTGCTCCTCCGATCATAAGAGTTCCCGCGGCGAATAATGGAATGACACCGCTGCCGCCCGTGTCAGGGAGCCGGAATTTATACATGTTCTGGAACAGGAATTTATCAGCAGTGCTCCAATTACCGGATTCATCCTGACGCATAAAGGATACAATGTCGGCCACTGTATCTTCGATCTTAACCTCAACACGGTAGATACCTCTGTCATATGTGATATCTTCCAAGTCTCCTTTGATCTCTTTCATGTAATACGTAAACTCGCCGTCTTCATTGAAGATCATACGGTCAAATTCAACTTTGCCGTCCCCCTCGTTCCTGGCTGTGGCTACAGGTGTTGTTGCACACTCAGGATCTGTATAGATACCAAACTCAAATTCGCCTTCTGCCAGATCTCTTCCAATCAGATTCTTCTTAGCTTCAAACTGAAGAAGAGCCGAGTTAGCATGAACTGTGAAATCAAGACCGGTATGGTTCGGACACTTGTTATATGCATCTATTACCGCCGTTCTGTTAAGATTGAAGATCTCATGCGGAACCTTCTCGGTGTATTCTTCGATATTAATGCTGACAGTCTCGCCTTTGTAAGTCCTTGTATAAAAGTCGTTATCAAAGTCGATGACGTAGGTTACATCTTCATCAGCAAGATAATCCCAGCCGGTACCATTCCATACATATGTCTTTGATGACTGAGGGACAACATCCAATCCGACATCAAATCTGGCATGATCAACATCGCTATAGTAAAAACGTTTCTTACTGTATGTTGCATCAGCTTGACCCCAACTCTTTCCGGGGGGTAATTTATACTTTGAAGTAAGCTCATACTGTGAATCACCGGGATGGTAATTAGGATCGTGCCAATAGTCGTCACTTACAAAGTGAGGCGGATTGAAAGGAACGCACGAAGTGGTCGGCCACGGATATTCCGGTACTTCATCCCTGTGAAAGATAAACACATTGTTATTGTTTGCATCGTAAAGGTTACATGAATTCACCGTATTTACGTAAGACTGATATGTAGTTATCGTCTTATACAGTCCTTCTTCTCCTCCGCCTTCGATTACAACGGAAGTATACTTGCCTCCATCTGCAATCTCCAGGTCAGCATGGTCAATTACATCAGGGAAATCATCCTTAACAATGATCCTTACCTTCTTCTCACCTGTCGTTGTAGTCATTACCACAACTTCATCTTTATTATCTATGTCGTAAGTGTTAGCAACGAATATACGGCCGTTCTGTCCGCCTTGATTGTAAATATAATCGACATGAGTCAGTATCTCACCGCCCGGGTTCTCACTTTGGGGACGCCATGGTGTGTGGTTTGCCTGAACCGGCGTTCCGACTATCCTGATAGTCGAATGGTACTTCACTTCAACCTCTCTTGTAGTGCCTGAAGGAATATCATCAAGATTAATAGTCTCGTTCCAATTTGTAACACCATTTACACTAATATAGAATACTTCGTCTGTTCCGCTTAATCTTACAACAACCGGATTTCTCTTCCAGCTGCTGCTGGCTTCATCGTATCTCCACCCTGTATCCGATACAGCTCTTATTGTTGCTCTTACCTCATTTGCAGCCGAAGAAGTGTTCGTTACCGTAACATTATTCCTGTCACAGCTGAATGACGGGTATGAACCATCATCGACCTTTCCTATCAACACGATCTCATCTCCGGGCTTCAGCATATACGGGTAATCAATCGTATTTCTTATGTAGTCTCCATTCATCTGATCCGGGGGGATTACCATTCCGGCAGTCGAAATATATGCATGGACTTCATCCTTGTCTCTTTGTCCTGTTGCAGTAAATACATAGATCGAGAATCCGTCCGATGAGAATGCAGCTTCATTATCTGTGACTGTAGCATTTTTAACTTCAGATACTCCACTCTCATTAACATGGAACAGCTGATAATCATCACCTTCAAGCTTCTTGATGTCCGGGATAGTGATCGTAACATCTACATTCTTGCCTTCTCCGGGTTCAACTTCATTACCGTCGCTGTCTCTGAATGTAATATCAACCGCAATAGTTCCTTTGACTTCTTCCTTGTCACCCAGCTTCTTCCCGGCAGCTTCCTCAGCCCGGGAAATGATATCTTTATCATTAACATCTTCCGCGGTCATCGTAACACCATCAGGGAACGCTCCCTCAGGGGCTTTTGCACATACGGAAATGCCGGAAGCAGTCTTTGCCTCAAAGTCCAATCCGGTGTCTTCAACAGGTTCTTCTGAAGGTTCAGAAGCGTCCTGTACAGGATTATCCTCTGTATCAAGACTGCTGACTGATAAGAATCCGAGTATCTTGCTGTCAGAGATCTGAAGCTGGACCGCATCAACCTTGCCGTCCACATCTCCTTCAACAACACTGACAATGCTGTCATCAATGCTTATTACGATACCTGCGCAGTCGCTCTTGCCGTCACCGTCATTATCTGTAAGAAGGATATCACCGGGAAGAGGTGCCTCAGTCATGTCAGTAACTAACAATCCTGCTTCATTGAGCTTAACCTGCCATGCCCAGCATCCGGAACCGTAAGGGATCTCTTCTTTGGATATGCCGGCGTAGTTGAGGCAGAAAGACACGAACATTACATTCCAGTCGCCTTCCGGATTGCCGTACCAGTCACCGTATCTCGAATATCCGTCTGCACCCTCCTCATATCCGATCTGTGATGAAGCAACACTCATGAGATCGGCACGGCGGTCACCGGTAAGTTCGGGAATAGTCTTCTCCCAATCTTCCTTATTCTCGCGTGCGGAAACATCAATATAGCAGCCCTCGCTGTGCGTATGCTCGGACAGGCCGCATGTTAGCTTGGTCTCGTAACACTCATCCGTGTGCTCATGATCTGCATCCTCACAGATAAGCACCTTCTCATAACACTCATCAGTATGCTTGTGCTCTTCCAACCCGCAGACCGGCTCTTCAGACATGGCGTTGCCCGTGGTTCGCATAAGCCAGAAAACATTTCCGGACACGGCAATAGAGAAAGCCAGCACAACGGCAGCGGCTTTGCGCTGTCCTGCTCTGACTCTCCCGAGCCATTTGATGTACCCTTCAATGTTCTTCATTCCAAATCAACCCCACGGCCATACCTTGAACAGCACACGCCCTACGATCTGATCGCTTCCAACGGGACCGATCGCGGAACTTCTGCTGTCGATGGATGACTCTCTTCTGTCTCCCATCACGAATATCTTGCCTTCCGGAACCTGATACGGAAATTCGATATCACATTCCCCAAGGCTCTTATCTGTAACATAAGGCTCATCAAGTGCCTTATTGTTCACATAAACCGTTCCCTGCTCATCTATGTCGACTGTGTCGCCTGCCAGCGCAATGACGCGCTTTATGAGCAGTTTGTTCTGCCATGCTATGCAGCAAAGCTCCCCTCCCGCGTACTTATCCGTATTGAGGAGGACAAGTACGTCGCCGTCGGTAAGTGTCGGCTCCATACTGTCACCTGACACCTGAATTACCGGAAAAACGAATGTAGACAGAAGCACTGCAATTGCAGCTACAACTGTCAGGGCTCCGAGCGCAGTCAGAAGAGTTCTGGTTACACGTGCCCGCTTGTGCAGTTTCCTGTGTTCACGGGCTACTCTCCGGTGTTCCGGTGATTCAGCACCAGGCTG
>CADBNJ010000269.1 GCA_902795955.1 Oscillospiraceae bacterium | reverse complement strand
GAGACGCTCAAACTGCCGCCTTTCAAGGCGATGGGAGAGATCATCCTGGCGCTTCCTGACGCGAATGAGGCTTATGAGAAGGCCAATATCCTCATGAAATATGTCAGGGACTTCCTTGAGGTGCAGGATAAAGTGCACGAATTCGAGTGCTTCGGACCTATCCCTGATGTGATCTTTGAATTAAGATCAAAGTTCAGGTACAGCATTACCATAAAAGCACGCAATATCTCAGCAATAAATGCCGTATTCAGGCAGATCATGGAGGATTTTGACTATAAGGAGTACCCTTTATCCTTTGATAATGATTGTATGAATTGAATTACAGGCGTTAAAGTGATACAATCTTACAAGTCATTTTTTATTATTTGGAGGTATTTCTTATGGCAAGACCTATTTTTACAGGTGCCGGAGTAGCGATCGTAACACCCTTTAATGAGAGTGGTGTTGATTTTAAGAAGCTCGAACAGCTTATTGACTTCCAGATAAAGAATAAGGTTGATGCTATCATTATCTGCGGTTCTACAGGCGAAGCTGCAACGATGGATCACAAGGAGCATGTTGATACTATCAAGTGCGCTGTAGATGCTGCTGCAGGCCGCGTTCCCGTAATTGCCGGCACAGGATCCAACGATACGGCTTACGGTATAGAGTTGTCCAAAGAAGCACAGGCAGTTGGTGCCGATGCAGTGCTGCTCGTTACACCTTACTACAACAAGTGTACACAGGAAGGCCTCTACAGGCACTATAAGGCAACCGCGGACAGTGTTGATATTCCCTGTGTTCTTTACAACGTTCCTTCAAGGACTAATGTCAATATCTCTCCCGAACTGCTGTACAGACTTGCTGACATCGAGAACATCGTTGCCATCAAGGAGTGTAATTTCGGACAGGTTCCAGAGATACTGAGCCTTACAGGGGACAGATATGCACTCTATTCAGGTGAGGACGGACTGGTCGTTCCCATGCTGTCGCTCGGTGCTTACGGTGTGATCTCAGTAGTTGCCAACCTCATGCCTGAATTCACAAGCAATATGGTTCACTCATATGTTAACGGTGACATTGAGAAAGCAAAGAAGATGCAGATCGATGTCGTGCCGCTCGTTAAGGCGATGTTCTGTGAAGTCAATCCTATTCCTGTAAAGGAAGCTCTTAATATCGTAGGTATGGGTGTCGGTCCTTGCCGTCTGCCTTTGTGTGAGATGAGTGCCAAGAACCATGAGTATGTTGCCGGAGTGCTCAAGAAGTATGATCTGTCGGCAATCGATGCTTTCTTCAAATAATAGACAAAGGATAATGATCAGATGGTAAAGATATTTCTTAACGGTTGCTGCGGAAGAATGGGCAAGGCTATTGCGGGTATGTGCAAAGTCAACCCGGATTTTAAGGTGGTTGCAGGATGCGATGTCATCACTTCGGATGAGCTCGCTTTCCCGGTGTTTGAGAACCCTAACAATTGTGATGTTGATTTCGATGCGGTAGTTGATTTCTCGAATGCCAAGGCTGTTCCCATGATCACGGAATTTGCCGTTGCTTCCAAGAAGCCTTTTGTCTGCTGCACAACGGCGTTGTCAGACGATACGATAGCAGAGATCTTAGAAGCATCCAAGAAGATCCCCGTGTTCAAGTCAGCTAACATGAGCTATGGAATGAATGTGCTCTTTGAACTGGTGAGGCAGGCTACAAAGGCGTTATTCCCCGACAGTGACATTGAGATCGTTGAAGCTCATCACAACCGCAAGCTGGACGCTCCTTCCGGAACCGCTCTCATGATAGCTGATGTTATATCGGAAGAGACGAATAACCAGCTCAGATATGTCTATGACAGACATTCCGAGAATCATGCCAGAGAGAAGAATGAACTCGGAATTACCAGCATCAGAGGCGGTAATATCGTCGGTGAACATGAGGTTATGTTCATTTCCGATGAGGAGATCGTGAAGATCTCGCACAGCGCCAGGTCAAGAGAAGTCTTTGCCAAAGGTGCCCTTACGGCAGCAGCATTCCTTGTTAACAAGGCTCCCGGCTACTATTCCATGCAGGATATAGTTGCCGAGGCGTTTAAATAATAATACTCCGGAGGTTATCAGATGACAGATTTGATAAATTTTGCTTTTGAAGGTACGAGCAATCCGCCGCAGGGGCAGCAGATGAACATGCTTGGTACGTTGTATCCGATCATTATGGTCGTGCTTATGGTAGCAGTGTTCTATTTCCTGATACTGCGTCCCCAGCGCAAGCGTGATAAGGAACAGAGAGAGATGCTCAGCAAGCTCTCGGTAGGTGATAAGATCACTACTATCGGCGGACTTGTCGGTGTTATTGCCCAGATCAAGGACGATGAGATCACGATCTCCACTTCTGTTGCCAATACACTCGTTACGTATACAAAGGCTGCGATCCAGAGCGTTGAGAAGAGAGATTCATCTACAACAACATCTTCTTCCAAGAGTTCTGCTTCCAAGAGTGAGGATAAGGACTCATCCGATGAATCCAAGAAGGGCCTGTTCGGCCGTAAGAAGGACGAAGAGGAAGAGTAAGATCTCCACATCATTATTTAGGATCGATCAGAAGACCGGGGCTGTCTCAAAACATGAGACGGCTCCGTTTTTTTGAGTGGGATTCGCGGAGTGTTCAGTGTATCCGGAAACCTGCACGACCCGCAAATTCTGTTAGGAACCGGCTAACGGTAATAAAACAGTAACTTAAATACGGGAATAGAGTGGTAAAATCACCTTGGAGGTGTGTATGAGTCAGAATAATGATGTACAGCAGAAGTTTAAGAGTATAGTCAATAAGTTGCCTGAAGACAAGAAGAGGGCTCTTTACAAGCGTCTCAAGGATATGGATCCCGATACGCGCAACAAGACGATAGAAGCTATCGTTGAGAAAGACAGGGAATCAAGGGCTAATGATGCTAAAGCATCATCTGCAAATACTAACAAGAAGACCGGCGCACCCCGCCCTGAAGCACGTCATGAAGCCCGCCCAGAAGCCCGCCCGCAGGGTAAGAAGCCTGCAAAGCCGGCGGCAAAGAAGGGACAGAAGCCTCAGAACGGCAAGAGTATTCAGACCGGCAAGAAGCCTCAGACAGCTCACAAGCAGCCGGAGATGAGTGCCTCGAAGCCTGCTCAGCGTCAAGACGCTAAGCAGATCAGGCAGGCAAAGGCCGCAAAACCTTCCCAGGACAAACAGATTCCCAAGAAGCCTGTTGACAAAAAGCAGGTGAACCGCAAGCCCGTTCAGAAGAAACCTGAACCGCAGAAGATTGTTGAGGAGAAGGTTCCCGAAGAGAAGATAATTGAAGAGAAGATTGATACGCCGAAGAAGCCTAAGAATAAGGGCAAGATAATCGCGCTCGCCGCCTCGCTGACATGCGTGGCAGCTCTCGGCGTTCTCGGCTACATTTACAGAGATAATATTATGAAGTTGGTTTTCCCGGCTAATGCGGCCGAGACTGCTGCATCAACGGATTCAACAACTACTGTTCCGAGCGGTGATATCACTTCAGTGACTACTGATACTCAGAACACGTCTGCACCGACAGCAACGCCGTCACCCGTACCTTCGGCTGTACCGGTATCTTCCGATGCGCCTAACCTTAAGGGTATGACGATCGTTCTTGATCCGGGACATCAGAAACTCACGAGCAGCAGGGTCGAGAAGGTCGCTTCATGGATGGCAGCCGAGAAGTCACGCTGCACGTCAGGCGGAGTAGGCGTGACGACAGGTATTACCGAGTATGAGCTTACTCTTGATTTCTGCATGAAGCTTAAGAGCTATCTTGAGCAGTGCGGTGCGAATGTTATCATGACCAGAAGTGAGAATGATGTTGATCTCTCCAATCAGGAGAGGGCCAATATGGCTACATCTTCCAATTGCAATCTTTTCCTGAGGATACATGCAGACAGCGCGAACGATTCGAAGACTACCGGCATTCAGATGTATGT
>CADBNJ010000268.1 GCA_902795955.1 Oscillospiraceae bacterium | reverse complement strand
ACGTGAAGACCTTCCTTCCCGTATGCGGCACGCCTGTCAGATGCTTTCCTGCTGGCATTCGCAAATCTCATCAGGAAAACGCTCTCCCTGGGATCTTTGAGCGTGGCTTTCAATGCGTCCCTTACAACGCGCTCCACACCTGCCGTCATGTACTTCTGTATATCAAATTCAGCCATGTTCTTTATGCAGCATCCGCATATCCTTCAGCAAGGTCGATCTTTGTGTACTGTGCGTCTGATTTTGTCACATTATCAGGATATATCTTCGCGAAATCATTGCGCATCGATACGGGAGTATAACCCATCGCCGCATACTCGGCAGACTTGCTCTCCCAGTCCTGCGGTCCCCATTCCCTCACGTCATCATCTGCAACGACCATGTACGCCTTGGCCGGATACGGATTCCTGCTGTCGATCGCGTAATTCATCATGCTGGTGTCACTTCCGCTGTTGCCGAATGCGAGAACCGGGCGCTGACCGATCTCCCTCTCGACATAGATCGATTTGTTGGCATTGAGATTCTTCTGGATGAAGCCGCCCGTCAGAACGAGCTCGTCGCCGTCCGCATATTTGAAATTCATATTGGAAGGCTCATCCTCATGCCCCTTGACCTTCACCTCAAAATCAGTTCCGATCACATGGTCGGGTGTCACATAATCCTTGATCGGTGAGTTTGCTATGATGGCACGCGTCGTTGTACGCTCCGTACCGCTGATGACGTAGATAGTAAAGCCGTTATTATAAAGATACTTTACGAGCTCCACCATCGGGAGGTAGAAACCGTCAATATATCTCATGTTGTTGAAGCTGGATGTCTTCCTCTGGCCGAACTCGACGGCATAATCGCTGAACTCCTGAATGGTCATGCCTGCGTATGCTTTGGCGAAGTTCCTCGCAAGGGTCTCGTCTGCCTTGTAGCCGGGCTCTATCGCTGCGGCAACCTGCTTCAGTTCGGCAGATACGCGGTCCGGATGATCCTTGAGACAATACTCGATGAACATCATGGTGTCGTAGTAAGTATAGTAAGTCTCACATGTCAATGTGCCGTCCATGTCGAAGACGGCGATCCTGTCCTTCTCCGGAATGAAGTTCTCTTTGTCATCAGGATTCGTGACCTTGCCTACATACTCCCTTAATTCCTTTGCCACGGATGAGTTCTCTGACCAGTATTCTCTGAGAGGAACATACTCCGCTGAAGGCGCGTCCTTCCCTGCCCTGTCAAACTGTGCAGCTATCGTTAACGTTACGGCCATGACGCACGCCATCGCGATCAGTATCGCTATTGTTCTGTTGCCTTTCATATCCAGTCTCCCTTCACATTATTGTAACTATATTATTATACCAGAACCTTATATATCGTCGTTCCGGCACAGATTATAACTATTTACTGTTGACAAGTCAATTATATTGTATAAAATATAGTTGTATCAAATATTTCGAGAGGTGATGTGTATGGAATACGATTATCGCGAAGCCATGAAGCTGTCCAATCAGCTCTGTTTCCCTCTCTATGCGGCTTCCAGGAATATAATCAGCCTCTATACGCATCACCTCAAGGAATTTGGTATTACGTATACACAGTACATCGTCTTCCTTGTCCTCTGGGAACAGGACGGCATAACGGTCGGCGATATCTGTGAGAGACTGATGCTGGACAATGGAACGCTCTCCCCCCTGCTCAAGAAGATGCAGCAGGCAGGCTATATCACAAGACAGAGGGATACATCAGACGACCGTGTCGTGTTGATCTCGCTTACAGAGGAAGGGAGGTCAATGCAGGAGAAGCTGAGAGATATACCCGCCACGATCGCAGGATGCGTATCGCTTCCCCCGGACAAGGCAAAGACTCTCTACGAATTACTTTATGAGTTATTGAATAATCAGAATAATAAGTCAATCAACAGGAAAGGAGACTTAGTATGAAGACAGTTTATGATTTCACGGTGAAGGACCGCAAAGGCAATGATGTGTCACTCTCAGAGTATCAGGGCAAGGTGCTCCTGATCGTCAACACTGCTACAGGCTGCGGCTTCACACCCCATTATGAACCCCTTGAGGCAATGTACAGGGAGATGAGAGCAGAGGGATTTGAGATCCTCGACTTCCCCTGCAACCAGTTTGCGGGACAGGCTCCCGGAGATGCTGACGAGATACACGAGTTCTGCACCGTTAAGTTCGGAACAGAGTTCCCCCAGTTCGCGAAGATCGACGTGAACGGCGACAGCGCAGATCCTCTGTTCGCATATCTTGCAACCGAGAAGCCTTTCGAGGGGTTCGGCAAAGGGCTCAAGATCAAGGCTCTCGAGAAGTTCTCCAACATGAACAACAAGAAGTTCGGCGATAAGGCATACATCAAGTGGAACTTCACCAAATTCCTCGTTGACCGCGAGGGCAAGGTAATCGCCAGATTCGAGCCTACCGTTGACATGGAAGATGTCAGGAAGGCTGTTAAAGAAGCATTGTGATCGTCAATAATTAATGTTGCCCGGATTGCCTCACAGCGGATCGCCGTTGTGAGGCTTTCTTTGGTTCTTCACGGAATCCGTGGGATTGTTCCCAAAGGAACAGCACGATGTCGTTAAGTTAAGGAAAAGTTGATTTAATTGGCTGCGT
>CADBNJ010000267.1 GCA_902795955.1 Oscillospiraceae bacterium | reverse complement strand
GGGCGCATCCATCATGATGTCCTGGGCATTCTTGTTCATGGGGAACGGGATTACCTCACGGATCGTCTCTTCACCGGAGAGGAGCATTACCATGCGGTCCACGCCGGGAGCGATTCCGGCATGCGGCGGTGCTCCATAGCAGAATGCATTGTACATTGCAGGGAACTTCTTCTTAACGTCTTCCTCACCGAGTCTTACCAGCTCGAAAGCCTTGATCATGATCTCGGGATCGTGGTTACGTACTGCGCCCGAAGAGAGCTCAATGCCGTTAACGACCAGGTCTTACTGGTCAGCCATGATCGACAGAGGGTCGATCTCGCCTCTCTCTGCCTTAAGAAGAACATCAAGTCCGCCTGAAGGCATTGAGAAAGGATTGTGGCAGAACTCCAGCTCACCGGACTCCTCGCCTATCTCATACATCGGGAAATCAACGATCCAGCAGAATGCATACTGTTCCTTGTCCATGTGACCGGGAACTGTAGCACCGAAAGTCTTGACCATGACGCCGGCCATCTTCTGTGCCTGCCCCTTTGTGCCTGCTGACAGCACAACGAGTGTATCAGGCTTAAGGCCGAGCGCGGATATTACCTCATCCTTCCTGGGTGCTACAAACTTGGAGATACCGCCTGCGATCTCTCCGTTCTCGTCAACTCTGAACCAGTAACCCTTGCTGCCTGACTGTATCTCACAATCAGCAAGAGTCTTGTCGATGAACTTACGGCTCTCGTGGAAATCAGAGATCACCACTGCCTTGATCTCGCCCTGTGCAAAAGGTGCGAACTCCTCAGTCCTGAGAAGATCAGTAGCATCCGTAACCGTAAGGTCGATACGCAGATCGGGCTTATCAGTGCCGTACTTCTCCATGGCCTCCAGATAAGGAATGCGTACAAAAGGCGATCCTGACGCCCTGTTGTATTTACCATACTTGGCAAATACGGGAGGCAGGACATCTTCTATGATCTCGAAGACATCCTCCTGGCTTGAAAATGCCATCTCCATGTCGAGCTGGTAGAACTCACCGGGGCACCTGTCGCCTCTTGCATCCTCGTCCCTGAAGCAGGGAGCGATCTGGAAATATCTGTCGATGCCGGATACCATCAGGAGCTGCTTGAACTGCTGAGGTGCCTGCGGAAGTGCGTAGAACTTGCCGGGATGCTTTCGAGCCGGCACAAGATAGTCCCTTGCTCCTTCAGGAGAAGAGACCGTAAGTATTGGTGTCGTGATCTCCATGAAGTTGTGCTCGATCATTGAAGCACGGAGAGCTGCGATAACGTTGCTCCTCAGGATGAGGTTCTTCTTGACCTCGGGATTGCGGATATCGAGATATCTGTATTTAAGTCTTGCCGTCTCGTCTGCCTCACGGCTGCGGTTCACTTCGAAAGGAAGCTCGTTGTAACGGCATCTCCCGAGCACCGTAACCTTCTCCGGAACGACTTCGATATCACCGGTTGCCTGCTTATCGTTCTCGGCACTTCTCTCTCTTACCGTGCCCTCAACGGATATCGTGGATTCCTTTGTGATCGCCTTGAAAGTCTTCATCATCTCGGCTGTCTCAACAACGATCTGGGTTGTACCGTAGAAATCACGGATAACTACAAATCCGAGTTCCGATCCGACCTCACGGAAATTCTCAAGCCATCCCGACAGCTTTACCTGCTTGCCGGCATCTCCTATTCTCAATTCTCCACATGTATGTGTACGCGACTGCATTATGTATTCCTCCAATATTCTTATTTTGCTGTCAGAAAATCAGCGATCTTATCGAGCTCAACGGGCGTTACCGTTCCGTCTTCCATCTTCTTGATGTTGACCTGACCCGAAGCCAGTTCGTCATCACCTATAACCGCAAGATAAGGGATGCCGGACTTGCCTGCATACTTCATCTGCGCCTTGAACGATCTGTTCATGAGATCTGTCTCACATCCTATACCGTTAAGCCTCAGGTCATAGCATATCTTCGCGATCTTTGTGTTTGCAGCATCGCTCATGCCGGCCAGATATATCTTAACGCTGTCATTCTCCTCGAAGCTGATGCCCTGCGCTTCCGCCTCGAGCAGGAACCTCTCCACGCCCATCGCGAAACCTATTCCGGGCGTAGGTGCGCCGCCGCAGTTCTCCACGAGCCCGTCATATCTTCCGCCGCCGCAGATAGTGCCCTGTGTTCCGACGTTCTCCGAGACGAATTCGAATACCGTTCTCGTATAATAATCAAGGCCTCTGACGATGTTGGGATCTATCTCGTACTTGATGCCTACTGCGTCCAGTCTGCTCTTGAGTCCTTCAAAATGTGCCCTGCAGTCATCACAGAGGTGATCGATGAGTCTGGGAGCATTCCTGACGACATCCTTCTCCCCGTCGATCTTGCAGTCTATCATCCTGAGAGGATTCTTCTCAAATCTGGCCCTGCAGTCCTCACACATCGTATCCACATGAGGCCTGAAGTAATCCTTGAGCATCTCATTATACTTGTTCCTGCATACCGGGCATCCGATGGAATTGATATGAAGCGCGATATTCTTAATCCCCATCTTCCTGAAAAAGATGTCAACCACGCTGATTATCTCTGCATCTATCGAAGGTCCTTCACTTCCGAACGCCTCGAGGCCGAACTGGTGAAACTCACGCATCCT
>CADBNJ010000266.1 GCA_902795955.1 Oscillospiraceae bacterium | reverse complement strand
TTCGCAGAAAGAGGCCGAGCTGAGCGCACAGGAAGAGGCTGCAAGAATTGCAAGGGAGAGCCTTATGAGACCGGCTTCCACGGCATCGTCAGAGACTGCTGCCCCTCCCGAGAGATCGCCGTTTGATTCACCTTTTGAAGCTCCGGCCAAGTCACCGTTTGCACCAAGACCGGCAGCAGCCGCAGCAGCAAGACCTGCCGCAACAGCAAGACCCTCTGTTGCAGCAAGACCTGCCGCAGCAAGACCGGGATCGGTCACAGAAGCAGAAGCTCCCGCAGCACCGGAGAGACCGAGATTCATTCGTCAGTCCGTAACTCCCGAGAGACCGGCAGCCCCCAAGGTTGAGAAGCCTGCAGATAACAGCCAGCATACCGCCGAGCGAAGGATCTCACTCAAGACCGGCAATTCAGGCGGTATACGTAACGCTGACCGTATAGGGATCCATAACCCCGAAGTCGATGCAAAGAAAGCAAGCCGCGAAGCAACGCCTGATGATTTTGATACATGGAATCCGGAACCTGCAAAATCACCTTTCGTTCCGCTTAAGAACCCGACACCGGACATGATGCCTCCCAAGCCCGAACCCGGACCTGCCATCACTCATGTCTCAGTCGGTAAATGGGGAAGCAGAGAGGAAGATCTTGCCAGAGCCAAGGCCAACGAGAGCGACGGACAGATCAGGCCGATGACTGCTCAGTCACTGTCTCACCTCGACGACTGGAAGCCCTATTCCAAGAGCGTCGTCAGTTCGCCTGAGGAGGAGGTTGCCAAGTACAAGAGGCTCCTTGACATCGGAGCTATCTCACAGGATGAATTCGAGATCAAGAAGAAGCAGCTGCTCGGTTTTGATTGACATCTGACATTTTGCCAATGTAATTCCGGAGGGGTGTCTCGAGATGAGATACCCCTCTTTCTTTGGTTCTTCGGAGACTCAAGACTACTTCGACGGCGGCACCATCTTGATATTATCGATGGATATCGTATACCCTACCTCCTTACCGTAAGACATGTCGTTATACGGACAGCGTTCCAGGTTAAGTGACAGATTATCCCTTTTGTGAGTTGCTTTGATATCGTCGTCGGAAACATTGAAAAAGGCGTGGCATTTCTCCTCTATCTGCCTTCCGACCTCATCGTCCCACGTGACATCAACATTATAGTAATTGCCGTTTATCATAACCATATTCCAGGCATGGGGACCGCCGCCATTAATATCACCTATTACAAGGTATGCGGGAATTCCCAGCTGCTGCATCAGGTACTGGAATGCCCTCGAATAGCCGCTGCACACCGATCTGCCCTCTACAAGACAGCTGTACGCACTCTGGTGATTCGAAGCCGACTCATCATAATCACATATCTCGCACAGGCAGTCGTGAATATAAACCTCCTTGGCAAGCACGCTGTTATCACCGATTTTTTTTGCATAAGATAATATCTGGTCTGCATTGGCTTTGAATGTCGTTTTGGCTGCGCTGAGGTTATTCGCCAGATCGTTATACTCCGGGCTTATATCAACGATTATGCCGGATCTCTCCTCATATGTGTATCTGGCAGCGGAATCCATCCAGAATAAATCCGGGTGATCATTATATACGGCCGTCACCACTGTCATGATCTCGATCCTGTCAACGCCGATATCATCACCCAGCTTTATGCTCTTCTCACATTTGCTCACGCCGTCATAGATGATGTAATACGCCTTCTGTCCCCGCTCCGACAGCATATACAGGTACGGGTACATCGCCCTGTCGAAAGTATACTCCCGCTTCAGGCTCTCATACCGCTTATCCGCCGGAACGCTTCCTGACAGAATATTGTGATCACTGATCTTCTCACCTGCATATTCCCACAATTCACTGACCGGATGCCCTGTCTTTTCACCGATATAATATACCGCACACCCGAGAATTATAAGGATACATATGTAGATGACTATCTTTCTCATACCGTGATTGTAACACGTCAGCCCCCATTATTATAGACCCGGCGGGAGATGCCGGAGCAACAAAAACTGCACAAAAAAGAGGCGCGAAAGTCTGCTTTTTCGATTAGCACTCTCACCTTGACAGTGCTAATCAGGGGGCTATAATGTTGGCAGAACAAAGGAACGAAGATCAATGAATGAGACCTGCGCCCCTGATGCTCGGATAACAACAATCAATAGATAACAGCGTAAAGGAGATGATTATTATGTTGATGTCCGGTATTTTTGGTGAGAACTTGTTTGATGATTGGTGGGGTTTCCCGACCCGCGAGCTGGCGAACATTGATAAGAGGCTGTACGGCAAGAATGCAGACCACATGATGAAGACCGACGTGCATGAGAACGAGACGGATTACGAGATGGAGATGGATCTTCCGGGATTTAAGAAGGATCAGATCAATATCAAGCTCGAGGATGGTTACATGACTATCAGCGCCGCCAAAGGCCATGATACGGAGAAGAAAGACAGACACGGCAGGATCATCCGTCAGGAGAGATATTCCGGTGCAATGCAGAGGAGCTTCTACGTAGGCGATGCCGTCAAGGTCGAGGATGTTAAGGCCAGATTTGAGGACGGTGTGCTGAAGCTGTCGATTCCGAAGAAGGAGCTCAAAGCACTTCCCGCAAATAACACGATTGCTATTGAGGGATAACAGTCCCGTACGGTTATTATAGGGTGTCCCGGGTGACCGGGGCATCCTTTTTTATGTACATTTTGCGCCCGCATCATCGTGATGACAAGAATCTGATATTAATGTTATAATATTATTGCCAAATTTAAATTAGGGGGGAACAATATGAAGAAGTCAGCACTTGTTGCGCTTGGCGCAATATTTACTATCGCATTGACCGGCTGCGTCCGAATGGATCTCAACGTAGATGTCAACAAGGACGGTACCGGTGAGTACAGCATGGTTCTTGCTTACAACAGCCAGTATTTCAAGGAAGACCAGATCAAGGGCGATTCAGACAGACCGATCAAGCATTATGACTATGACGGCCAGGATTGGATCGGCTACGAGGAGAGCAAGGATTTCGATTCCTGGGAGGATCTTGCAGACGGCCTTACGAATATGTCCGGTGCCGGAGCAGACGGAGAGAGTTCAGGCGTATTCAAGTCCGTAGAGATCGACAAGAAGTCCGGGGCTTTCGGAACGACATACACTTTTGATGCCGAGACTGTTCCTGTCTCAGGCGGCGACAGCTCAATGGGATCCATGGATTCCTACGTAAAGTTCAAGATCAACATCCGCATGCCCGGTAAGGCAGTTGAGGGTTCTTTCGAGAACGCAACGTTAAATGATGACGGCTCCGTATCAATTGATTACAGTGCCGATAAGTCAACGACGGTTCACATCGAGACCAAAGAGTCCGGCATCCTCGGCATCATCCTCATCATCGGATGTATTGTTGTAGTCGTAGCTGTTGTGGCAGTCGTCCTTCTCATCGTCCTGAAGAAGAAAAAGTCTGCCGCACCTGCAGTTGATGCACCTTATGCCGCACCTGCAGCACCTGCTGATACAAATAATTCAGGATTCAATATCGCAACACCTTCAGAGCCTGTAGTGCCTGCAGAGCCGGTAGTACCCGCAGAACCTGTTTTCCCTGCAGAGCCTGTTGACGATACATCTAACCCGAACGCTACATTATAAGCCGCATTCAGCTTAAGAACCTTAAGGGGTTGCCTCATAAGTGATCAGTTCACAAGAGAGGCAGCCCCTTTCTTTTTATGCCAGAATCGGGTCATCACAGAATCCGTGGGATTATGCCAGAGGAACACCCTGGCTATAGCTGCGTACGCAGTGAACTTGTTAGTAAAATCGACTTTACAGGAACATATCTGCTGCGTACGCAGTGAACTTGTTAGTAAAATCGACTTTACAGGAACATATCTGCTGCGTAC
>CADBNJ010000265.1 GCA_902795955.1 Oscillospiraceae bacterium | reverse complement strand
TCAGTTATGTGGATGTTCTTACGAGAACAGTAAGGGTAGGGCTTGTTGCCGATCATCCCGCTGAGGCGATGGAAGCAGTATAATCCTGAAGATGTTTTTAAAGAGGATGGAAGCGTAATGTTTTCATCCTCTGTTTTTATGGAGGAAATACCGGTATGGGGCTGTCCTATGACAGGATAAAGTATTGTATTTATGCTTTCATCGGATTGCCCGTATTCATTTTCCTCTCTTTTTATTTGCGGATGTGGATATTGGGGATCGTCTTTGCAGGCGTTGTCATCACATTCTATTGTCTTCAGAGAAGGAAGGAGAGGAGAACTCCGGACAGGTCCGGAGTGGTCAGGATCAGCAAACGCAATCTTATTATCTACGCCGCGGTATCACTTGTCTGGACATTCTTCGGCGGTCAGGGCGGTCATTTCACGCAGTCGTATGACTGGAATATCCGTAACGCTGTCTTCCGTGATCTGATAACAAGACCGTGGCCTGTGGTATATCCTGAACGCAACTCGATGCTCGTGTACTATACCGGTCACTGGATGGTTCCGGCTTTTATCACCAAGGGGCTCGGTAAGCTCGGTGTAAGCGAGGACATGTTGTGGTTTATCGGGAACCAGTTGCTCTGGATCTTCACAGCTGCAGGTGTCTTCCTAGTAATGCTCCTGATACTCTGCCTCGTTAAGACGAACGATCCGAAGAAGCAGCTGATCATACCGCTGATCCTCGTCGGTTTCTCGGGTCTTGATATCATCGGCGTCATCATCGACATGATCTTCTTCCACGAAGTCAGCCTCGGGAGCTTCCATATTGAGTGGTGGTCCGGGTTCCTTCAGTATTCGAGCATGACTACGTGTCTCTTCTGGGTGTTCAATCAGGTCGTGATCCCGTGGATAGTGATCCTCAGCTTCATGCAGGAGAAGAATGCGTCCAGGTTCGTGTATCTCGGGTTATGCTGCACGATTGCAGGCCCGATCCCTTTCCTGTGCGTGTTCTTCTACATGATAGTCGATGCGGCAGTTAAGATCACAGGCTCAGCACGCCGAAAGGAACTGAAGGCAGCAGATGCACTCAAAGAATACTTTCACCCGGTCAACCTTATCTCGATCATTCCGCTCCTGATCTTCGTCAAGTTCTTCTCCACGAATGCAGCGCTTAGTATTACTACCAATGCGAATTCCGAGATAACGGGGTCTTTTCTGTGGTTCAAGTTCAATGACATATCAGATCCGGTCATCCTGCGCCACTACCTTCTGTTCCTGATACTGGAAGTAATGATATACTTCGTTCTCCTGTACAGAAAGCACGAGAAGGACCATATCTACTGGACTACCGTTGTCCTACTTATGGTGGCGCCTTTTATATCTTTGGGTAATTCCAGCGACTTTGTTATGAGATTCTCAGTACCTGCGCTCATGGTTTTGCTCGTCTTCTGCGCCAGGGCACTGCTCAGTGACGACATCAAAGAGAACCTCACGTTCAAGGCTAAGAGAATACTCGTAACATGCCTTATCATCGGCAGTATTACCCCGCTGACTGAATTCGCCAGAGGGTATTACTATATGCTGATGAACGGCAAGTTTGCCAACACGAGGGACAGTATAGTCACACTTGCCAACGACGAAGATGACACCACGATCTTTGACAATTTTATGGCTTTCGATTATAAAGAAGACTGGTTGCTTAATAAAGTGAGCGGAGGGTAATGTGTCACAGGTATTAGACGGCGGTAAGACGGTAAGAGCTGTGGTAAGAAAGATGAGAGCATCGGCTGTCGTCTGGATAATCATCGCCGGATTTCAGATACTTCTCGGAATACCTCTTCTCCTGTTCGGCATAGGACTGTCCATGATCGCCTGCGGCGGATGGAATATTTATGCATCCGTAACGAGGCTCAACACTGCAGATCATTTTAAGCGTGAGCCGCAGAGGATCTACCCTTACTATGAGAAGAGCCTGGACAGCATCGTGATATTTCTTGTGATCAACGTCCTGTTCGGAGGTGTGATCGGTGTAATAGGAAGCATCTGTGATCTTCTTCTCAGGAGTTATGTTGTATCGCACAAGGAAGAACTGACGGTAGGTCTTATGACAGGAGGATACTGATATGGACAGCTATGAGATATCGGCAAATGCCAAGATCAATGTTTTCCTGAGGATCTGCGGGAAGCTTCCCAACGGGTATCACAAGCTCTTTACGGTGATGCAGGAGATAGACATCTATGACGACATCACTGTTAATATAGATGATTTACGGCCTGCGGGGATCAGTGTGGTCTGCAGCGGGATGGACGGTATTGATCCGCAGCGCAATCTTTGCTACAAGGCGGCCGACAGATTCTATGCCAATTACCATAATAAGCTGGTCAGGGAAGGCGCGAAGTACAAGATAGTTTTCCCGTATACCGAGATAGTACTTACCAAGAGGATCCCAAGTGAGGCGGGAATGGGCGGAGGCTCGTCCGATGCGGCAGCCGTGCTTATGGTCCTTCAGGAGCATTACGGCAACCCTTTCAGCGACGAAGAACTTAACAAGATAGCTGTCAATATAGGCGCTGACGTGCCCTTTTTCCTGTATGGGGGAACATGTTTGTGTGAAGGTGTAGGTGAGGAGATAACCCAGGTGGAGGGTATTCCCATGTGGCCCGTTCTCATCGTCAAGCCTCCGTGCGGTGTGTCTACCCCCAAGAGCTTTGCCATGGTCGACAGCATGCCCGTCGTGGAATTCAACAGGGAAGAATACATCAGTCTGTTCAATTCCGTCGTGGAGGCTGGTGATGACATGGATGCCGTCGAAGCGGTGATAACTGCACATAAAGACCTGCTGATAAATGAACTTCAGGCCCCCGGTATAGAAGAAGTTCCGGTGATCGCCGATATCATAAGATCGCTCGATGATAACGGAAGCGTTCTTTCTCTCATGACAGGGTCGGGAAGTGCTGTTTTCGGGCTGTTCAGGACGGGAGAACAGGCCGGATCCGTAAGGGATATCCTGGCAGCTGACGAGAGGTACAAGGACTGCGATCTCTTCGTTACGCGTATGTGTAGCGGGGAATAAGGGTCAGACCCTTCTGCCGAGCAATCCTCTAAGATATCCTCTGCTGGATTCGCTGTCGATTATCCCGAACCCCCGGTTCTTGTAGAAAGCAACCATTCTCATGTTGTTTACTGCAGTGTGGAGAAGAACGCTGTCGCATCCCTTGCGGTCTGCCAGCTCGATCGCCGCATTCATGAGGTCCACGCCGAGACCGCCGCTCCTTAAGTCACGCCTTACGGCAAATCTTGAGATGTATCCCGCAATGACGATATCCTTGAGGTAATCCATCGTCTTGTCCGAGAAGTTGAACTTCAGCGGGTTGAAGACGAGAGACAATGTGATCGTTCCGACCGGCTCATCGCCGTCAAAGCAGCACAGACAGTAATTATTGGCGATCCTGTCCCTGATCGTCGAGACTTCCTCTGTCATTGATTCCAGATGATCCTCGGGGATCTCCGATTCCTCGCAATAAGTAACCATCGCACCCTTGATAAGGTGCGACAGTGCTTCTGCGTCTTCCGGTACGGCTCTTCTGAACTCAAATGAACTCATCGATGTTTGCCATGCAGTTCACGAGGATCGCTTTATGGGCATGCAGCCTGTTCTCAGCCTCCTCGAAAACAAAGCTCTGCGGTCCGTCTATGACGTCCTCAGTTACCTCATATCCGCGGTAAGCGGGCAGGCAGTGCAGGAACATTGCATCCTTGTGAGCGACGCCCATTATCTTGCCGTTGACCTGATAGTCCTTGAATATCTGAACTCTCATGGCCTTCTCTTCCTCCTGACCCATGGAAGTCCATGTGTCAGTGTAGATGACATCGGCATCTGCTGCAGCCTCGAAGGGGTCTGTCGTCATGAGGACCTTCGATCCGGTTATTTCTGCGTCTTTCAATGCCTGTTTTACATATTTGTCGGGACAGGTGTAGTCGGCGGGTGAGGCGATAGCCACATCCATTCCGGCCTTGGCACAGGCCTGCAGGAGTGAATTGGCAACATTGTTGCCGTCTCCGAGGTATGCCAGCTTCAGGCCCTTAAGATCACCCTTGTGCTCCTTGATGGTGAGG
>CADBNJ010000264.1 GCA_902795955.1 Oscillospiraceae bacterium | reverse complement strand
GGAAGGTGAAGCCTTAAATGTCTTGTCTGTCTTATAAGGCTTGATGTCTTCGATGACAGAGGATGTCGCCTTTGTTGCAAACACAGGTTCAAGCTTGCCTTCATAAGCTTCCAGAGCGTCCTGTACAGTTATCTTCTGTGAGCCGAATGTAAATTCGCCCGATTCATCAGTAACACCGAGGAATCTGCCGCCGGCCATCTCGACCTTATCAATCGCATTAGAATCATTGGGTATCGCAACGATAATGGCGCCCATCGTCCTGCTGAAGAGCTCCTCCATGGTAAGCTTGTCAGAGAACTTGAATCCGAGTCCGTTGCCGAAGCACATTGCCGCAACTCTGGAAGCAACACCGGATGCTCTTACAACAGCCGCATTCTGAACCTGACCGCGCGCCTGAAGCTCCTTAACAGCCTTGAACACACGGAGAACATGCTCCTTCTTATAGAATCCCTTGCCGTTACGTGCACACTTGATGATATAGAGCCTCTGACCGGCAGAAGTAAGGATAGATGATATCAGCTTGTCAGTGGTTGTCATTCCGACTGCAAAGCTTACGAGCGTCGGAGGCACGTGAATATCGTTGAAGGAGCCGCTCATTGAATCCTTGCCGCCGATGGAACCCGTACCGAAGTCAAGCTGTGCCTGATATGCACCGAGCAAAGCGGACAGGGGCTTGCCCCAGCTCTTCTCAGAGCCCATTCTCTCGAAGTATTCCTGGAATGTCAGTCTTGCCTTGGCCGGGTCTGAACCCATAGCCAGAAGCTTCAGCAAACTCTCAACGACAGCATGGTAAGAACCTGCATATGTATTCCACTCAGTGAAATAAGGATCGAATCCGTATGTCATTACCGAGCAGTCTGATGTGACACCCTTCTCCATGGGGATCTTGGCAGCCATACCTTCCTCGGGAGAGTTCTGGAACTTACCGCCGTAAGGCATGAGTGCCGTGGCTGCGCCGATGGACGAGTCAAATCTCTGAGTAACACCCTTGCGTGAGCATCCGTCGAGGCTTGACAGTGCACCCTTCAATGACGAAGCAAAATCACCTGCGACATAAGAATCCACCGGCTTATCGATATATACGTTATCCATGTCAGGTGCTGCTACAACAGCCTTTGCATACTGCTTAGCACCGTTCGTATCGATAAAGCTCCTGGGAAGGTCAACGATCGTATTGCCGTTCCAGACCATCTTCATTACAGGCTCTTCAGTAACCCTTGCAACAACGGTTGCTTCCAGGTTCTCCCTGTCGGCTGCTGCCATGAACTTATCAAGGTCAGCGGGTCTGATAACAACTGCCATTCTCTCCTGGGATTCGGAGATCGCTATCTCGGTTCCGTCGAGTCCCTCGTATTTCTTGGGGACAGCATCAAGATTGATCTCAAGACCTGCTGCAAGCTCGCCGATGGCAACAGATACACCGCCTGCGCCGAAGTCATTACATCTGATGATCAGCTTCGTAACTTCCGGATCGCGGAACAGTCTCTGGAGCTTACGCTCTGTCGGAGGATTACCTTTCTGCACCTCTGAACCGCATGTAAGAACTGACTTTGTATCATGTGCCTTGGATGAACCCGTAGCACCGCCGATACCGTCTCTTCCGGTCCTTCCGCCGAGGAGAACGACGATGTCGCCGTCCTGAGGTCTCTCGCGGACGATATTCTCCGCAGGTGCAGCAGCAATGACTGCACCTATCTCCATTCTCTTGGCAACATAGCCGGGATGATAGATCTCATCTACCTGTCCGGTGGCAAGTCCGATCTGGTTGCCGTAGGATGAATAACCTGCTGCAGCCGTCCTGACTATCTTCTTCTGTGACAGCTTACCGGTCAGTGTCATTGATACAGGAACCGTAGGATCTCCTGCGCCCGTAACACGCATTGCCTGATATACATATGATCTTCCCGACAGCGGATCTCTTATGGCACCGCCAAGACATGTTGCAGCGCCGCCGAAAGGCTCGATCTCAGTCGGATGGTTATGTGTCTCATTCTTGAACATGAGGATGTAATCCTTATCCTCACCGTCAACCTTGATCCTGATCTTAATAGAACATGCATTGATCTCCTCAGACTCATCCAGGTCATCGAGCTTGCCGTCCTTCTTAAGCTTCTTAACGGCCAAAGTAGCAATATCCATCAGGCAGATGTGCTTCTCCTCAAGCCTTCCCTTATACAGGTCTTCCCTGCTTGCCAGATAATCCGCATATGTCTTCTTCACTTCTTCCGTGAGCTCGTCATCCCCCTCGAAAGATATATCCGTCAGCTCCGTAAGGAACGTCGTATGGCGGCAGTGATCGGACCAGTATGTATCAAGCACCCTGATCTCTGTAATAGTGGGGTTCCTCCCCTGTCCCTTGAAGAATTCCTGAGTGAACTTAAGGTCGGCATCGCTCATTGCAAGACCGAGAGAATTCCTCATCTGTGATAACTCATCATCGGACATTGTAATAAACCCGTCAACAGTATCTACCGTCGTAGGGATATCGAAGCTGTCAACCAGCGTATCAGGCTTAGCGGCAGAGGCTTCACGGCACTCCACAGGGTTGATGAGATAGCTCTTGATCCTGTTCTTATCATCTTCAGTAAGTGAACCGTAGAAACAGACGATCTTGGCAGACCTGACATTAGGTCTGTCCTTCTGCGTAAGGAACTGCACGCACTGAGCCGCGGAGTCGGCCCTCTGGTCATACTGTCCCGGAAGTGCTTCGATCCTCAGCACATAGGCACAGCCTGTGAGATCGGCTTCCTCATCGTAAACATCATCAACAGGAGGCTCGGAGAAAACAACTGTCTTCGCCTTCTCATACTCTTCATCGGTAATCCCCTCAACATCATACTGATTAAGGATCCTGACCTTATCTATGGTCTTAATGTCGAGGTCGGCCGATACATCGTGCAGTATCTGCTTGGCTTCAACAGCAAACTCGGGCTTCTTCTCTGAGATGATTCTTCTTACTGACATAGGATTAACCTGCCTTATATATGATTAACTATGTTAGTATAGCACAAGTTGTTATTTATTTTGCGTGGAATTATGAGTCAGTTCGCTAACTAATATCCTTCCCGTCCTTGGCCTTTCTTTCGGACTAATAGATAGTGACTTGAAAGCTGCTTTTACTAAATCAAAGTTACCATCGCCATCTGTTTTATAATAATATGCCTTGCAAGGAGATTTGCAGAGGCCTTCGCATTCCAAGTGGATCACATCATTCCCAATCGCTCTCAAGTTCAATATATATGACACATTCGATTCAATTGGAGCAAATAGCAGAGTATGTATCATACTGAGCCCCCATGCATAATTATCAATATCCGGACCAAATGGTTGATGCTCTCTCATCTCCGGAGCACGGTAACGACTTGAGTCGCGATAGTGCCCTTTGTATTGATCATTTATCAAACCTACGCTGTCAATATCTCCGAGTATTACATTTCCAGACGGATCT
>CADBNJ010000263.1 GCA_902795955.1 Oscillospiraceae bacterium | reverse complement strand
CCGCTGGAGGAAGAGATCGAGCAGGTGATCGACGCGGGGCTTTATGCGGCGAGCGGGATGAACAGACAGTCTGCCATTGTAGTTGCTGTGACCAACAGAGAACTGCGTGACAGGATCGCGAATGACAACAGGGAGATCGGCGGGTGGCCGGAAGGGTTTGATCCTTTCTACGGTGCACCGGTAATCCTTATTGTTCTTGCAAACAAGGCTGTGCCTACTTACATCTATGACGGAAGTCTTATGATGGGTAATCTGATGAATGCCGCAGCTTCTCTGGGGCTCGGGAGTATCTGGATCCACCGCGCCAAAGAAGAGTTCGAGCAGGACGGATATAAGAAGATGCTCAAGGATCTCGGCATAGAAGGTGAATGGGAGGGCATCGGTCACTGCGCTTTAGGATACATTGACGGGGAGAATCCTGCTGCACCTGCAAGAAATGAGGGAAGGGTATTCTGGTGTGAATAACGCGGACGGCAGCAAGTCCGAAGGCAATCCGTGTGCTGAACAAATGATGATCCGGAGGATCAGAGATGATGAGGTATATCTCCTGAGAGATTTCCTTTATGAGGCGATCTTCATTCCCGGGGGCGTCACACCGCCGCCGCGGGAGATTGTGGAGCGGCCGGAGCTTGCTCTGTATTACCGGGATTTCGGCACGGGAAGAGGGGATTTCTGCGTCGTGGCAGATGACGGCAAACGCATTGCCGGCGCGGCGTGGTCGCGGATAATGAATGATTACGGGCATGTAGATGATGACACGCCTTCGCTGGCAATATCTCTTTACAAGGAATACCGCGGGCAGGGGACCGGAACGGAGATGCTGAGGGAATTGCTGAAGCTGTTGGCCCGGGAAGGCTTTGAGAGGGCATCGCTTGCCGTACAGAAGGATAATTACGCCGTGAGGATGTATGAGAACGCCGGCTTTCGAACAGTTGGCGAGAACAGCGAAGAATACATCATGGTGGCGGATTTGCGGGTAGAAAAGTTCAATAAACGTAAGTATAATGAGAGATAGTCCGGGTTTGGAGGGGAGTGTTATGGAGCTTTTGCTGCTGCCGTATGATCTTACGGTCTGTAAGGTTGCCGATATTGCAGATATCGACTTGAGCAGGGAATTCTATTTTATAGGCAGGACCGATGAGGAGATCTCGCTGGTCTGCAGAACGGAAGACACTCCGGTCAATACGACAGAGAGGGAGGACGGATGGAGGTCCTTCAGGATCTGCGGCGTGCTTGATTTCTCTCTTATCGGGATACTGTCACGCATATCAGGTATTCTGGCTGACAACGGCATCGGAATATTTGCTGTCTCGACATACAACACCGATTACATCCTTGTCAAAGATGAGAATTATGACAAAGCTGTCAGAGTATTATCTGAAGCCGGATATAAAGTGGAGGGTGCACATTAATGAAATTAGTCAATCTTACTTGTCCCAATTGCGGCGGCGCGCTCGAAAGGGTGGGCGACAATCTCTGCTGCAAATCATGCGGCGGCGCTTTCGCGATCGATTACGATGACTCGGATGTAGAGTACGAGAAGCTCCAGACGGAGGACGAGCGCGCACAGCGTGAGTTCGAGCATGAGAAGGAACTGCTCGAGATCAGGCACCGTCAGGAGGAAGAGGCACGGATCGCTGCCGAGAAGCGTGAGTATAAGCGCGTTAAGAAGGAACAGTTCAGCAAGAAGGTCAGTTCGCAGTTCGGCTGCCTGATCGCTCTCCTCATCATGGCGGGGATCTTCTATGGCAGCTACAAGCTCATGGTATCCTCCGGCATAATGCCTTCGTTCAAAGAGATGATCGAATCGGCGAGGGCCACATCAAGAGATCCGTACGACATCGACGCATCCGATGTCACTGACGAGATGCTGGATAACATGATCGATTCCGCTCAGAAAGCGAAGATCAAATCCAGGCATGGCGTGCGCGAGCTGGTCAAGAATAAGTGGGTGGATTACTCGCTCGAGTCCGTTGAATTCGACAGCGCATATCTTATCAACAAAGCAACTGACGGTCACAACAGAGTCGTCATCATATTCAAGTTGCATTACAAGTCCAAGAACGGTGAGAAGATCACTTACGACGGAACGTACTTCCAGGGACTCAGGAGAGGCCAGGACGGAAAGGTTGCCGGGAATTACGATCCGCGTACCGTCTCGAGGAGCAAGGCGGCATGGAATTATGACTCTTATGAAGACAAGGATGTGTGCTACCGTGAGAACGTGCTTGCTTTCGGAGGACAGGTGACGGAGCTTCATCTGAACAAGACAGCTCAATCGGAGGGGTGATGTAAATGGCCGGGAAGGAGAGGGCACTTACAGAGGCCGAATTAAGACGCAGTGAGAATTTTAAGGTCAAGTCGGATGACTTGACATCTAAGGGGTTCGTCAGAAAGGATCTGACGATATCTATAGCAAAGGCGAATTTTGTCGGAATACTGCTGACACTGCCCTTTGTTGCGGCGGTCATTACCGCCTATTATCTGCGCAACGGCAACTGGGGGATCAACAGGCTGTTTGGGGATTTCTCAACCGAGTACTTCATCGGTCTGGCGGTCTTCGTGGTGTCTTATATCGTGCTGGCAGCCGTTCATGAAGGCATACACGGATTCTGCTGGCATTTCGGTGCAGAGCACGGGTTCAAGGATATAGAATTCGGTTTTATCAAGGAGAATCTCACGCCTTACTGCACATGTTCTTCACCTCTGTCAAAGCCGCTCTATATCTTCGGATCTCTCATGCCCATGACGATCCTCGGCATCGGCATAAGTGTCGTGTCCGTTTTTATTGCGAATCCTCTGGTCCTGGCCATCGGTATCATTCAGATCATCGGAGGCTCGGGAGATATATTGATATCTGCGATGCTCCTGTTCCACAAGATGTCAGGCAAGGACAGCGTCATTCTTGATCATCCGACAGAGTGCGGACTTGTCATTTTTGAGAAGGGATCGGCTGCGTAAGGATAGTAATGGAAACTCTGACTGCATTCGGTGATTCTGTTCTCAAGGGTGTCATCTACGAGGATGAGCACTATAAGGTTGCTGACTCTTCCTTTCAGAAGATATGTGAGGAATACTTCGGGATAGTGATCGAGAATAAGGCAAAGTTCGGCGTCACCGTCACCAAGGGCGAGGCTATCTTTGAGCGCAATCTCGATATCATAAGGGAGTCGTCGGGGGAGTATGTCATCCTTGAGTTCGGCGGCAATGACTGTGATTTCAACTGGAAAGAGGTGGCAGAGCGGCCTGACGAAGGCCATCTCCCGATGAGCACGATATCTGATTTTGTGGAGACTTATACGAACATCATCAATGTGATCAAGTCTCTGGGCAAGACACCGGTATTGCTGTCTCTGCCGCCGATCGATTCATCCAGGTATTTTGCGCATATATCAAGAGGGATATCCGGTGAGAATATCATGCGGTGGATGCGCTATGACAAGCAGTACATCACCAATTGGCATGAGCGTTATAATATCGAGATTTTCAAGCTGGCGATCGCTAATGATGTTCCCATAATCGACATCACCTCGATATTCCTCGAACGCAAGAATTACTCTGATTATCTATGCGAGGACGGCATCCATCCCAACGGGGAAGGGCACAAGCTGATCGCCGCTGCGATCAAAGATCACGTGACCAGGAGGAGCATCAGTTTTGATTAGAAGACCGTTTATCATACTGCTGGCGGCAGCTATGGCAGTTAATCTCATGAATCCGTTAAGTGTTGCGGCAAACACGGATTCGCCCAAGCGTCCGACATGGAATGATACCGAGAAGTACTGCAAAAGCCTCGTAGGCAAGATGGCAGCTCCCACATGTGCGGGTTATGTAAGCACCGTAATGCATGACTGCAGTTATTATCCCGGCAAGATAAAGGTCACCTCAAGTTCATCCAATCTGCGCGGGCAGATGGTATCTAACGGGTACACTCTTGTTGCCTATAATAATACATACCGCAAGTATAACGGAATTGATGCATATTCAGCTATTAAGCTGGGCGACTGGATCGCAGACAAGGCAAAGCCGGGCGACATCCTCGTCTGGGTCTGGAATTCGACGGTAAATTATCAGACAACGGCAGCCGAGCATGTCAGCATATATGCCGGTACCAAATCCGGAGTCAACAGCCACGGGGGCAAGACTACGTGGCCTTCACATTATTCCGATCCGGGCGCCGGCAAAACAGTTAAGCTTCAGGCGATATGGGCATTTGCCAATACCGGCAGCGGTTCGGGACGCGGTTACGGCGTGTACATCTACAGGAGACCCGATCCCTCCGCGGTCAAGGATCCCGGCAGGTGGGAGAAGGATGATAACGGTTATAAGTATTTCGATGAGAACGGTGTGCAGATAATCGCGTCATGGCGTAAGGTCTGCGGCAAGTGGTACTACCTCGGCGAGGACGGCTACATGTATACCGGACTTCACGACATAGGCGGGCGGAAATACTTCTTTGCGGAAAGCGGCGAGATGGTAACCGGCTGGAAGCTCATTGAAGATAACTGGTATTATTTCTCCTCCAACGGAGATGCTAAAACAGGCTGGCTCAAGGACGGAGGATACTGGTATTACCTCGATGAAGAATGTGTCATGCAGACAGGGTTTGTATGTGTGGATTCGGTTACTTATTATCTCAAAGATTCGGGAGCAATGGTGACCGGGTGGAGGCTTGTAGACGGCGAATGGTATTATTTCGCCGGATCCGGAGCGATGGTGACGGGCTGGAAGAAGATAAGCAAGGTCTGGTATTATTTTGACGATTCGGGTGTAATGCTCAGCAATACGACTGTTGACGGATACGTGCTCGGTGAGTCCGATGCGATGGCAGAGTAGCAGAAGCTTACGCAAAAACAGAGGCCGTCACTTCCGGGACAGCCTCTGTCATAACTGCATTAATCTTGTAACTGTCAGTCTTCCTTCTCTTTGTTATAGATCTCTTCGCCTGTGTAATCCTTTGTGTCTCCGCTTGATGTAGTTACAGTGAGGATCGCAACGCCGTCCTTCTCGGAGAGGGTGAGGGTGTCGCCTATCGTGATGTTCACTTCGTAAATATCGTAGTTGTTGCCCTTGTGGTCAATGGCGCCTACATCGTATTTGCCTTCACCGTTAACGAGCTTCTCCTTGGGGATCGTAAGCGTGCTTCCGGACTTGACGGAATCTTCGTTCATCTTATCGCCCCACTGCAGGGAGTCTTCAGAACTTACATAAATACCGTCGATCTCTTCGCCTGTCTTGTTCTCAAAGAAGATATTATTCTTGTAATCCTTGCATGAGCAGAGGCAGAAGAGTGAAGATACGATCATTGCAGTTGCCATAAACTTTTTCATAACAGGTCTCCTTGTGGTGGTTAACATTTTTTGATTGATTTTGGATCGACATTTATTGTATCATACAAATTCGGGGAAATAGTATAGCTCATGGATGGAAATACATTTTATTTTGAGATCGAAGCTCAGTTTATGATCTGGCTTCAGAACCTGCTGGGTGAGGCAGGTAAGTATTTGGGGGCGTTGTTTACCGTTTTCGGTGAGACGATGGTCCTTGTCGTCATACTCATCTTCATTTACTGGTGCTACGATAAGGAACTCGGCAAGAGGATCGGAGTTGCCATAGTGACGACCGTCGCGTGGAATCCGCTGGTCAAGAATGTTGCTCTCAGGAGAAGGCCTTACATGGATATCCCTGAGATCAAGTGCCTCAAGGCACCGACTACGACAGAGAGCAGCGTCATGGATATTGCTGCGCAGGGCTATTCCTTCCCGAGTGCTCATGCGACGAACAGTGCATGTGTCTATTCTTTCATGGCGCTGGAGAAGAGAAAGCGTATCTTTAAGGTATGCGCGGTTGTATTGCCTTTCATAGTCGGATTGTCGCGCGTGATGCTGGGCGTTCATTTCCCCACGGATGTCATTATCGGATGGATCATGGGCTATGTGATATCGTTCGGCGTGTTCTTCCTCAACAGCAAAGTCAAGCGCAGATGGATAGTCAACCTTATTATATTCGCGATCACTCTGATCGGATTGTTCTATTGCAGGACGGAAGATTATTTCTCGACGCTGGGCGTCATGGCGGGCGTGTTCCTGGCGATGCCGGTGGAGGAGAAGTTCGTCAAGTTTGAGAATACCCGCAATCCGCTGTTCTGCGTGCTCAGGGTGGGAGTAGGGCTCGGTGCTTTCGCGCTGCTCAATTATCTGCTGAAGCTCCCGTTCAGCGAGGAGTTCCTTCACAACGGTTCTTTGATATCGCTCTCTGTCAGGTCGATGAGGTATTTTGTGATCGTATTTGTGCTGCTGGGATT
>CADBNJ010000262.1 GCA_902795955.1 Oscillospiraceae bacterium | reverse complement strand
GGAGTACTGCCTCCCGTATCCATCCTCACACCTGAGCAGACAAAGTACTACTTCCTCTCAGGCTTCACGGCTAAGCTTGCAGGTACAGAGCGCGGAATCACAGAGCCCACACCTACATTCTCTGCTTGCTTCGGTCAGGCATTCCTCGAACTGCATCCTACAAAGTACGCAGAGGAGCTCGTTAAGAAGATGGAGAAGAGCGGTGCAAAGGCTTACCTTGTTAACACAGGCTGGAACGGCACAGGCAAGAGAATCTCTATCCCAGATACACGTGGAATCATCGATGCCATCCTCAGCGGCGACATCCTCAAGGCTCCTACAAAGAAGATCCCTTACTTCAATTTTGAGGTTCCTACAGAGCTTCCCGGTGTTAACTCAGGTATCCTCGATCCCAGAGACACATACGCTGATGCTTCCGAGTGGGAGACAAAGGCTAAGGATCTTGCTGCAAGATTCAATAAGAACTTCAAGAAGTACGAGAACAACGAAGCCGGTAAGGCACTCGTATCTGCAGGTCCTCAGATCTGACAGGTCCGTATTTACTGATGATCATGAAGAGGCTGCTTCCCCGGAGGCAGCCTCTTTATGTAAATCACTGTCTCTTTTTGCTCCTTTATGTTATTATTATTTCCGTTTGATTGGAGGTATGGACCATTGCTTGAAGATACATTTGTCGAGCTTTGCTATAAGCGTGATAATAAGAAATACCGCATTTTGTTCGGAGTTTTTGCGTCTGTCGCTTTGCTGATAGTCGTATTTTTCCTGAATTATGTTCCTATTCTTTTTGGAAAGAACGTCATTTTCTTTACCGGAATGATCTCATTCGGACTGATCTATCTGTTGTACAGGATCATAAGGAATATGAACTGGGAGTATGAGATTGAGCTGAGCAACGACCTTTTTGATGTGGCAAGGATCATTGCCGGCAGGAAGAGGGAGGATTTGGCGTCCTTCTCGGTCAAGGACTGTGAGTATCTGGGCCCCGTAACGGCTGACAGGTACAACAGGGACTGCAGTAATTCTGTGTTTGTGCTGAACGTTACACCGGACAGCAAGATAGAGATCGACGATAAGAACTGGTATGCCTTTGTGTCTCAGCAGGGAGAGAAGTACATAATCGCTTTCACATTTAAGGATGAGATGTATCCCGTATTCAGAAGATATAATCCGCGCAATACCGCTCCATATACCCCAAATCTGCCCGAAAGCTGATTATTTGATTATTAATTATTATGTTATATAATATGCTTTGAATTAAAATAGCGGAGGTATGCCATGATCGAAATTGACAATCTTGTCAAGCATTACGGTGATCAGAAAGCTGTAAACGGGATCTCATTTACCGTAAATGATGATGAAGTCCTCGGATTCCTCGGACCGAACGGTGCGGGTAAGTCCACAACAATGAATATAATAACGGGTTATCTTTCATCCACATCAGGTTCTGTTAAGGTCAACGGACACGATATTCTTGAGGAACCGGAAATGGCTAAGGAGCATATCGGATACCTTCCCGAGCTTCCGCCGCTTTATATGGATATGACAGTTCTTGAGTACCTTAATTTTGTGTGTGATCTCAAGAAAGTTAAGAAATCAGAGCGCAAGGAGCAGCTGGCGAAGATCCTTGCGATGGTCAAGATCGTTGATGTTGCCGACAGACTGATCGGTAATCTGTCCAAGGGTTATAAGCAGCGTGTCGGTATTGCCCAGGCTCTCGTCGGCAATCCCGACATTCTTATTCTTGACGAGCCTACCGTAGGTCTTGATCCCAATCAGGTGCTCGAGATCCGTAAGCTTATCAGGACTCTTGCGAAGGATCATACGGTCATTATCAGCTCGCATATACTGTCGGAGATACAGGCTGTCTGTGACAGGGTGGTTATCATCAACAAGGGCAAGGTTGCTGCAATAGATACCATCTCTGACCTGTCCAAGAGACTGTCCGGTTCATCCAAGCTTCTCCTGTCATTCAAGGGAGACGCCAAGAAGGTTGGCAACAGTGTCAGATCAATCCCCGGAGTTACCGATTTTAAGCTCCGTATATCAGATAAGGAAGTACATGAGGCAGAGGTTATCGTTGACAGCAGTACGAATAATGACATCCGTACATCTATCTTCTTTGCGATGTCCAAGCTTGCCGCACCTATCCTTGAGTTCAGATCACTTGATCCTACACTTGAGGAGATCTTCCTGAGTATCACTTCAGGTAAATAAGGAGGCAATATGTTAGCGATATTCAAAAGAGAATTTCTGTCATATTTCAGGAACCCGGTCGGATACATTGCGATCGCATTATTCTCGTTCCTGTCAGGATATATTTTTATCAATAACTTCGCAAGCGGAGCCGTGAACCTGTCCCTGGAGATAGCATCACTCCGTTCGTTCTTTGTGGTCATTGTTCCCATCATCACAATGGGACTTCTCGCGGAAGACCGCAAGAGGGGGACCGAGATCTTGTACTACACAACTCCTATCGACCTGTTCTCTGTTGTTGCAGGCAAGTTCCTTGCGGCACTTCTTTTGTACGGCATCATGTTCATTAACGTATTTGTTCACATGATCGTTACGAAGATCTGCGGCGGCGTTGTAGGAGTCGGTGCATGGGGCTCCGTTGTAGTATTTTTCTTCCTGGCGGCTCTGTTTATCTCGATCGGCATATTCGCCTCTGCAATAACCGACAGCCAGATCATATCAGCGATAACTGCGTTTATCATTATTCTCGTTATCCAGCTCCTGTCCACTATCGGCAAACTGCTGGGCAATGCAATATCCGCATTCCTGTCGATCCTCGGCGTAAGTGCCGAGAGCGCAAGTTCATTCGGCGACAAGCTTGAGAGTGCAATTAACTGGCTCGATCCTTTCGCAAAGACATCCAATTTCCGCTATGGTATTTTCTCCGTGGCACCTTTATTCTTCTGTGTCAGCTTTACGATCATTTTCCTGTTCCTGTCATTCAGGATCCTTGAGAAAAAGCGCTGGGCACAATAATTGAGGAGGAATGTACCAATGGCAAAAAGTGATAACAGTTCCAAAGAATTCAAAGATAAGAGGCAGGGTGTGCTTAAGCTGTACTCGGTCGGCACGTCCGTGATCCTCGTTGTCATATTGATCGTATTTAACATTCTCTTCGAGAGTATCCTGGGCAAGTATATGAGCTTTGACTTCTCGTTGTCCGGATATAACTCCCTGCAGCAGAAGACGATCGATTATCTCAACAGCCTTCCTGAAGGCACAAATATAAGGATCGTAGGCCTTTTTGAGAAGCCCGATTCCTATACGGGCACGCCTAACCAGTACATTATCCCGCTCATGGACAGCTATGTTAAAGAGGGGAAGGGCAAGATCTCCGTAGAATACGTTGATCCCAAGACATATCCTTCTATAATGTCACAGCTCGATCCCCAGGGCGTGTTCGACCTGAAGAGTGATACTTATGTAGTAAGCGACGGCAAGAAAGCCGTATCGATCGACCCGATCGACTGCTTCACATATGATATGGATTATTACAACCGTACCGGCTACTATATGCCTATTGCCAACACTGTTGAGTACACATTTGATAATGCGATATACAGATTGACATCAGGCATCTCACATAAGGCATATTTTGTTACTGGCCTTCGTAATGATAACAGTAATCATATTAAGAAGATCATCGGGTCCATGGGCTTTGATACAGCCGATATTCAGGCATCCACTTCATTTACAGTGCCCGATGACTGCGATATCCTGTTCATCAACGGCCCTCAGACAGATATTCCCGAGAATATGATCACTCCCATCAAGGATTATCTTTTTGTCAGGAACGGCAAGCTGATGATATCCGTTGATTATAGCGAGAATAACTTCTCCGAGGTGTTTACGAATCTCAATAACATCCTTGAGAATTATAATATCGCCGTAAGCAATCTTCTTGTGCGTGAGAACAATCCTAACTATATGCTCTCAGAGGATGGTCTGGCATCGAATGTGACTGTTGCAGGTGATTTTGCCGCATACACGTCTGCCAAAGTTCTCCGCAGCAGCATGGCAAGATCTATCAAGGAGGTAAATAACCCTTCTTCATCCATCGTGACAAGTGTTGTCCTTACGACATCAGCCGATGCAACTGCGATCGACCTGAATTCACAGGATTCCTCAACCGGTCTGCCCGCAACGTATAATGTGGGTATGTTCGGTACGTTCAAGGATAATCCTGAGTCGTCCAAAGTATTGGTTTTCGGTACGATGAGCCTTACTTCCGATGATTATATCTCGAGCTTCGGATACAATGATTCCAATGTTGAGTTCACCAGAGGATGCATAAGATCTCTTGTCGGATTATCATCCGATAATGTCCTCCAGGTCGAATCAAAGTCAATTGACGATTACAAGATCAATGCTGAGAAGGCGACCTCCACAAATGCTACTATTATGACTGTAATCTTCATGTTAGTCATTCCGTTCGGTCTCGTTATTGTGGCTGTCATTGTCTATAAGTTAAGGAAGAATCTGTAATTATGAATAAACTTAAGAAACTGATCATACCTCTGATAATAATGACGGTTCTGATCATCGGACTGATCGTATTTGTTATTGTCAAGAATAACAGCGGCAGTGAAGAGGAAGAGGTCAATTATAACGTAATGACGCTGTCTGCCGATCAGCTTGATAAGCTGACAGTAATACGTAAGAATAAGCCTGACCTGGTCATTGACGTTAATTTGGATGAGTCCACAAATGTTCTGTCATACAAATACGTTTCCGGGGATTCAGATCCTTCAGTACAGTATTCTGACAGTGCCATGTCGTCTTATCTGGGTATGATGTGTTCTTTCTATGCAAACGGTCTTGTTGTCAAGAACGGCAATCTTGCTGAGTATGGTCTTGATGATCCCGAGTATAAGATCGTCTATGATCTCAAGGACGGTTCGAGTAAGTCCATTATCATTGGTCATGATACATATGATTCCGTCAGCTGTTATTTTATGGTCGAGGGCTCTGATACGGTCTATACCGTAACTACAGTCAAGAAGGCTTATGCCGATTATACATCGATCAATTTCCTTCAGGCTCAGCTCCTTGATATTGACTATACACAGGTTAGTACGGTAGAGTTCGACCGTACATATGATAATCTCAACCTGGTTGCATCATGTAATACGGCTGAGGCATCAAGTGAGTCGGGTACGACCTTCTATTTTGTAAAGCCCTTTAAGATCAAGGCAGGAACACATTTCGCAAGCCTCATGAATCAGATCTTCCATCTGGAGATCAGCAGCTATATTGAGATAGCTGATGCGGATAAGGCAATGTACGGACTTGACAAGCCGCAGTATCATTTCGTTATCAGCAAGCTGAACGGTGAGAGAATAGAGATATACCTGTCTGCTCTCAGAGGTGAGTATTACTACGGCTATTCTAATCTGTCTGATAAGTATTTTGTCATCAGTAATATGCAGCTTACATACATTGATAACAGCGTAACGTCACTGATCGATGAGTTCATCTCGTATTATTATGCTGATGAGGTAGCTTCAGTTACAGGTGAATATAACGGCACGTCATTCAGATTTGACCTTGATGTTCCTAAGGATTCCAGGATCGCCGATGACAATACAACCGTTAAGCTTGATAACCGCAACGCCAAGATATTCAATTCAGACGGCAGATCTTATTGTGCTATCCTGTTTGAATCACTTGCAACGATCAAGATCGGCGGCATCGATACGGAAGCAAAACCGGCATATACTCCTGAGATGAATCTGACATTCAACACCAAGTCATACGTTACATACAAGATAGATTTTGTTAAGCGTAATGACTCTTCGTATTATGTGTTCATCGACGGCGAGTATTCCAACTTCTATGTTGACAAGGCTGAGCTGTTCGCGAATGGCGGCAAGGATACGTATTCCTACGGTGCATGGGCTGCATATCAGCTTCTCGACACTGCAATAAAGGAGAATGTCGGCGGTATCTACGATATCCCTGACAATCTGTAAGGTAATGAAACAATGGAGAACAACGAAGGAACTGCGGGTAATCAGGATAAAAGATTATCATTTACCAAGACGCTGACAATAATAATCATGGCCTTTACGGCAGTCCTTATCGTCAGTCTTGTTCTGTTATACTTCGTATCCAAGCGCGAGGCAAGTCTTGCAGGTGCCGAGCAGTACATCAAGCTGTCTGCACAGGGCGGATTTAACTGCGAGTATTCAGAGGCGCAGAAGCTCTATCCTTTCAGTGACGGCGTTATGAAGATAACGGGGGAGAGGATAGCTTATCTGACATTGTCGGGTAATGATATTTATACAGCTTCGATCAACTATAAGAACCCGTCATGCATCAATAACGGCAAGTTCTGTCTTGTGTATGATCTCAACGGATATGCTTTTACTGTTCTTAACAAAACGCAGGCACTGTATTCTTCTCCGACTACTAAGCAGATCAAAGGTGCCAGCCTCTCCGATTCCGGATTCGCGGCCATCATTACATCTGACGACAGTTCTTACGGTAATGTCTATATCTATGACAGTATGGGCAATGTCATATCGGAGTGGAATTCATATAATTCCGGTTATCCATTATCCGTATCGTTCAATGACAAGTCCGATAAGGTTGCAGTAACGACTGTCAACACCACAGGCGCAACAACTGTTCCTTATATCAGGATCTTTGATATTCAGGAGAGCGAGAGAGGCTTGATCGTTCAGGATAATTCCTTCTATACGACTGACACAAATGATGTTCTGGCAACTTGTTTCTTTATCGGTGATAATCTTTATGCTTTCTCAGCCACACGTCTTTTTAAGGTCAGCGGAGATAAGCTCGAAGAAGTTAAGCTTGATTTTACGGTAGCTAATTATTCGGTACTTGTAGGCAATCATATCTTTCTTGTGTTCGCTGACGGCGTTGATCAGCTCAACAAGCTGGCAGTAATCGATAAGGATGACAAGATAGTCTACAGTTCCGAGATGGGTTCGCAGGTTCACTGCGTGTGTAAGGGAGACGGTGTCTTTGCAATTAGTGTTGACGAGAGGATCTTTGTTTTTAATGAGAGCGGCAGTGTCATAGGGGATGTGGCCGTGGATCAGGATATCCTGAGAATGGGTTTTGTCTCGGGAAGAGAGTTGTGCGTTGTCTCTACGGGCGGTGTGCATACTGTTAATTATTAAGGAGTTTTTGACATGGAAACCGAAGTGAAGATAGCTTTCGATTCTAAGGAGAAGTTACTTCAGATAATCAATGAAGACTGGTTTGCAGATTACTGCATGGATGAGAGTTCGCCGGTCAGGTACACGCTCGACAATACATATTATGATACACCGGACAGGTTACTGTCTTCCAGAGGTGCCGTCTGCCGTGTTCGTACGTATAAGGAAGCGGACGATGATGAGAGGTACGAGCATACCGTCAAATTCGGCGGCAAAGTCGAGAGCGGACTGTATCAGCGCTATGAGTGGAATGTGAAGACTTCGGAGAAGCGTTTCTGCGTGGCTGATTTCGTTAGTAAGGCAGCAAGGCAGGAAGATCCTTCAGAAGTTCTTGAAGAGGCTCTTGAAGGAGTTACCGATGATAATCTCAGTGCGTTATGCCGCACAGTGTTCGAGCGGACGATCTATACTTTCGGATATGGGGACAGCATAATGGAAGCGTGTTTCGATCTGGGAAGCATAGATGCAGGCAGCAAGTCCGAGGATATATGCGAGCTTGAACTGGAATTGCTGTCAGGTGACGTTGTCGATCTCAAGGATATGGCTCAATTCATCATCGAGCATACAGACGGGAAGCATTTCAATGAGAGCAAATTCCAGAGATCTTTGAGACTCCTCGACAGTAATAATGAGATATGATGTTCTTATAATCGGTGCCGGAGCGTCCGGACTTTATTGTGCATGCCGCATCCTTAGTGAGAGCGGGGTGCGTCTGGGCATTATAGATTCCAATGATTCTGTCGGCAAAAAACTCCTCATGACAGGAGCAGGCCGGTGCAATCTCACTAATTACGATATGGACCCCCGGTATTACATGACAGATTCTCCCGAAATGCTTGCCGGCTTACTGCGCCGTCATGACGAGAATGCTGCTCTTGCTTTCTTCCGCGATGAACTGGGCGTGCTTACGGCCGAACGTGATGACGGGCTCTGCTATCCGGCAACATTCAGGGCTGATACTGTAGTTAATGCGATGCGTAACTACCTCATCGACAATGATGCCGATTTTATCCTGAATACCCAAGTCTGCAGTATCAGCAGGGATGACGGCGGTTTTACCGTAAACGGTTCGCTTCATTCGAAGACTATTGTAATTGCTGTTGGCGGTGCTTCTTACAGCCTGACCGGAAGCAACGGCAGTATAATAAAGCTTGCCGCCCCGTTTACCGGCAGAGGTGATCTTGCGCCTCTTTATCCTGCACTTGTTCCGCTCAAGACGCTCGAGAAGGATATTACTTCCATTTCCGGCGCGCGTGCGTATTGTGACCTTAAACTCTATGAGGACAGACGATCGGATAAAGTACTGGCGGAATCATCGGGGGAGATCCTGTTCACGAAGTACGGAGTATCCGGTATCTGCGTCCTTGACGTATCGGGATATGCGGTCAGGGCGATGGCAGAAGGTAAACGTCCGGTCCTGTCCGTTAATCTGCTCAAAATGTCATTCCCAAAAGCAAGAATTGAAGTGGAAACCAATCTTTTGAATTTTCCTGACAGATCTCCTTCCCAAGCGCTTAACGGTTTGGTCCGTGATGATATCCTTGCCATAATCCTTGACAGGATTAATCTGACAGAAGTGCGTCATGCCTCCGATCTGAGCAGGACGGATATTGACAATATCACTGAATGTATGACTTCGTTTAAGCTGACCATAACGGGCAGTCTGTCGTTCGACAATGCACAGGTTACAAACGGCGGCATCATGCTTTCTTCAGTGAATGATCAAATGGAACTGAAGAGTACACGCGGCCTTTTTATATGCGGTGAAGCGCTGAACTGTAACGGTATCTGCGGCGGTTATAATCTCCAGTTCTGCTGGAGTTCCGCATCAGCTGCTGCCCGGGGGGTATTGTCGTGCTTGAACTGATCTATGAACCCGTCAAAGGGGCTGAATATATCAGTGATCCTGACAGGATCAGAAATCATCTTGGAGCTTCTTATGACAGAAAGACCTCATCGGGTAAGATCCTAAGGATCGACAAGAAATATATTGATGCGCGTCATGGCAAGACAAAGATAGTGCTTAGGTATGAGTTCATCAGCAGTGAGGAATCAGTGGCAAGGCTCAGATCTCTGAATGAGGAAGCGATGCCGTATCTGGGCAGAAGTTTTACACATTCAGGAGCTGAGAGACCGGTCGTAGTCGGATTTGGTCCGGCAGGGATTTTTGCAGCTCTGGTTCTGGCGCGATACGGTCTTAAGCCCGTTGTAATAGAGCGCGGATCTTCAATGGATAAAAGAGTTAAAGATATCGATTCTTTCCGCTCCGGAGATAAGTTCGTTGATCCTGACAGCAATATCCAGTTCGGGGAAGGAGGAGCCGGTACGTTCTCAGACGGCAAGCTCTTTACAGGTATCAATTCAGGACTAAAGGGATTTGTTGCCCGGACATTCATCGATCATGGCGCAGACGGAACTATCATGTACGACGCGCATCCTCACATAGGAACAGACAGGTTAAGAGAGATAATCGTCAGTATACGCGAAGAGATCATAAGACTCGGCGGAGATGTTATCTTCGATACAAAGATGGAGTCGATCGATTCCGAATGCGGATTCATCAAAGGAATAAATGTATCTTCTCACGGTACATGCAGGTATATTGAATGCAGCAGTGTGATACTGGCCATCGGCAACTCGGGACGCGACACTTTCAGGTATCTTCATTCGGCTGATATCAATATGGAATCCAAGCCTTTCGCGGTCGGTGTAAGGATCGAGCACAAAAGATCAGATATAGATATCTCACAGTACGGGATCGATTCATCTGTGTCCGGCGATATTGAAGCGGCTAATTACAAACTTGCAGTTGATACATGCACCGGCCGTAAATTATATACTTTCTGCATGTGTCCGGGCGGGGAAGTAATAAATGCTTCTTCAGGGCCTGATCAGGCTGTTGTAAACGGCATGAGTTACTCCGGACGGAACCTGGATAATTCCAACAGCGCTTTGCTCGTTCCTGTAGACAGTTCGGTATTCGGTGAAGGAGTTCTTGCCGGGATCGAATATCAGGAGGCGCTTGAACGCCGGGCTTATGAGGCAGCCGGCAGGACGGGGTTTATTCCCGTGACGACATACAAAGATCTTGTGAATGGTACAATCCCTGAGAGTTTTGACTGCATTGTGCCCTCCGTAAAGCCGGGATATGTTCCTGCCGAGTTGAGAAATATATTCGACGGGAGCGTGATCGATACTATCATCGACGGCATCAGGATCATGGGCCGCAGGATCAAGGGGTTTGATTCACCGCATGCGGTATTGTCTGCCGTCGAGTCGCGTTCCTCATCTCCCGTCAGGATCTTAAGGGACAGACAGACCCGCGAAAGCATATCTCTCAAAGGTCTCTATCCAGCCGGTGAAGGCGCGGGATATGCAGGCGGCATAATGTCTTCTGCAATTGACGGGATAAATTGTGCGAATCAACTCGCATCAACTCTGTTATAATCATTTAGAGTTAATTATACGGAGGCGTACTATGAGTACTTCAAAGAATACTGCTGTAATAACAGTCCTTGGCAAGGACAGAGTCGGTATCATTGCCGGTGTTTCCAAACTTCTGGCTGACTATTCAATTAATATCAATGACATTTCCCAGACTATCATGGATGATGTGTTCACAATGATCATGATGGTTGACCTTAAAGATCTGAAGATAGAGGAATCTGACATTGCTGACAAGCTTAAGGCTTTCGGCAGGGAGAACGGCCTTTCTGTTAATATCCAGCACACAGATCTCTTCAATGCCATGCACAGGATCTGACAATCTGACAAGGGGAATTAATCTATGATCACTAATTATGAAGTCCTTGAGACTATGCATATGTTCAACGAGGAGCATCTCGATATCCGTACGATAACAATGGGTATCTCGCTTATGGATTGTGCTGCTTCAACACCTGAGGAATCCTGCAGGCGTATATACGACAAGATCATGAGATCCGCCGGCAAGCTCGTTGAGACAGGAGAAGCAATATCGCGTAAGTATAACGTACCGATCATTCATAAGAGGATATCGGTTACGCCGATCTCAATAGTTGCCGCTGCCAGCGGGGCAAAAGACTATACAATTTTCGCCAAGACGCTTGACAAGGCTGCACGGGAGTGTGGTGTCAACTTTATCGGCGGATTCTCTGCTCTTGTCCAGAAAGGTTACACTGAATCAGATAAGATCCTTATCAACTCAATTCCTGAAGCACTTGCGTTCACCGAGAATGTTTGCTCTTCCATCAACCTTGCATCTACCAGGAGCGGAATTAACATGGATGCTGTCAGAGATATGGGCGTTATCATTAAAAAGACAGCTGAGAGGACAGCTGACACGGGTGCTCTCGGCTGTGCAAAACTCGTTGTTTTTGCCAATGCCCCCGAAGACAACCCGTTCATGGCCGGTGCATTCCTCGGACCGGGTGAGCCTGAATGTGTAATTAACGTAGGTATCTCCGGTCCCGGCGTTGTAAAGCACGCAATGGAGAAGGTCAGGGGCAAAGACCTCGGTGTTGTTGCCGAGACAATAAAAAAAGCCGCATTTAAGATTACAAGAGTCGGCGAGCTTGTTGCACGTGAAGCATCCGAGAGACTCGGCGTTCCGTTCGGAATAATCGACCTGTCGCTTGCACCGACTCCCGCAGTCGGGGATTCAGTTGCAAGACTTCTTGAGGAATTCGGCCTCGAACAGTGCGGTACCTGGGGTACCACGGCAGCTCTTGCCATGCTTAATGACGCCGTAAAGAAGGGCGGTACCATGGCTTCATCATTCGTAGGCGGTTTGTCCGGTGCTTTTATTCCTGTCTCTGAAGATGAGGGCATGATCGCTGCTGCAAGATCCGGCTCGCTCCTTCTTGAGAAGCTTGAGGCAATGACGTGTGTATGCTCCGTAGGTCTCGACATGATCGCTATCCCGGGTGATACAACTGCGGAGACGATATCCGGCATTATTGCTGATGAGATGGCACTTGGCACATTTAATAATAAGACAACTGCGGTCAGGATCATTCCCGTTCCGGGTAAGGATGTGGGCGACAGTGTCGAGTTTGGCGGTCTCCTCGGTACTGCGCCGATCATGAGTGTCAACCGTGCATCCTGCAGCGACTTCATCCACCGTGGCGGCAGGATACCGGCACCTATTCACAGTATGAGAAACTAAGGCGTAAGCTTTTAATACGAAT
>CADBNJ010000261.1 GCA_902795955.1 Oscillospiraceae bacterium | reverse complement strand
TCTTAAGGAAAGCCTTACGGATTAACATCATTAATGACTTTACCACCGCTTATGAGTTTACTCAGCTCCAGTTCGGCATGGTTCATGGCATCCTTCACGATCATATCGGTATAACCAAGATCCTTAAGTGCTTTTGAGTATTCTGATTTGTAAGCATATTCCACCTTCCTGACCATCCGGTCGACCCTTGTCCTGGCATCATCTTCGTACTTGCCGATATTCATATTGCAGTTAAATGACTGGGTTATCTGACTTGGTGTAAAATGCGCTTTATAAAGAATTAGGACCACATCGTTGGGGACGACATTATCATGTCTCGCATAATAGTAATCATTAGCTCTGGCAGCCTGATGATCCCAATCGATATTCAAACTGTCGACGACCTTCCCCCACGCCTCTTCAGAAAGCTTTGTGCGTGACGCAAGATCACTTATCAGCTGCTGCCTGGAATACCTGTAACCGTTCTCTTCATTAGTTGCCTTTGCCTCTGCGGTCATACGATCAATGGTCCACGAAGAGGGATAAGCATCCGTTCCCCCAGATGATTCAGAAAAGCTCTCCGTCATAGACGAGGGCATATCATCCGGGGCTGTTGTCTGATCTGCAGAGTCGGATGAAGTTACATCAGCTTCATAAGATGGAACAGAGCTTAAGACCACCACATCATAATTATCGTTGTTGATGTAACGTACAATGATCAGGCTCCCGGCGATCAAGGCTGCTGCAGCGATAAAGGAGGCAATCATAATGACAGGCCTTCTGCTCTTCTTATCTTTTGATGCGGCAGCAAACAGTGCCCTGCGGAGTTCATCAATGGTCTGGAATCTTTGATCCGGATCCATTCTGGTTGCCTTGGTCACTACTTTGCCAAAAGAGTCATCAGAATCAAAAACACCCCTTATCAATACTCCGAGCGCATATATATCTGTCCTCGGATCCGACTGCGCAAATCCGAACTGTTCGGGGGCCGCAGAACCGACAGTGCCGATAAGCGTAGTATCCTTAGACTCGCCGGGCTTAAATGTCTTCGCCGCATCGTAATCGATTACTCTGACATTGCCCTGTTCGTCAATAATGATATTGTCTGTCTTGATGTCGCGGTGGATTATAGGGACGGGAGCATTGTGAAGGAATTCTATCCCGTCAAGGACTTCCCTGATTATACGGAGCTTCTCATTTCTGTCAGGGCTTTCCTGTTCAAGGTACTCTCCGAGAGTCCTTCCCTTGATATAGCTCTCTATGACAATAAGCCTGCCGTCCTGCTCGCGGTAATCATATATCTGCGGAATATGCGGATCGTGATTCTCCTTAAGATAACTGAAAACAGACATATCATAGTAATCCAGTTCTTTTCTGACACACAGAACACCTGACACTTTGTCCTTGACAAGTGTCAGTCCCTCTATATCCTGTTCGTCCATCAAGATAAATCTGTCACACATTTTAAGGCAGTCCTGTATCCGGAGCATTCCCGGCATTATTATTGTTTACGAACCTTGCCAGACAGGTCAGGTTCAGCTCGAAAACATCACTTATATAATAATATCTGCATGCGGGATCCTCCATATCTTTTTGTATCCTGATAACCCGTGAGATGATTTTAGCACAATAGTGATATAATGATTCACGGAGGGTTGTATATGGCTGAGAAAACGACAAATCTGTTCGACAAGCTGAATTCTGTACAGGGTACGCGTGAGCTCAATAACTACATAAAGAGTCTGGAGAACGAGAGCATATCTCCAACTTTTGCAGGTTATATCTCCTATATTGTCAGTTCCAAAGATCTGTCCAGATCTGAAGTGATCAGCAAGAGCCTTATCGAACGGACTTATGGTTATCAGATCTTTAACGGAACCAAGAAAGCCGGAAGAGATAAGATAATCGCACTGTGCGTTGCTGCAGACATGTCGCTGGATGAGGTTCAGCGAGGTCTTGAGATCGCCAAAGAAGGTATCCTCTACCCCCGGGATGCACGCGACAGTCTGATCATATTTGCAGTTAATAATCATTATTCAGTTCATAAGCTCAATAACCTTCTGGCAGAACAGTCATTTGACGCACTCAGCTGATCAGTTCAATTCCTCAAATCCGTTCTTCTCCAGAAGTGTATTTGTGTCAACAAGATTGAATCCGTGTGTTATAGCGTAGATCAGTATCGAATCTCTGTCATCTCTGTAATACAGAATACCTTCCTTTGCAATGACAAGAGCCTTTTGTGTCTGAGTAAAGCTGAATCCGGCGGCTATGCACATGATGATTATCTTCT
>CADBNJ010000260.1 GCA_902795955.1 Oscillospiraceae bacterium | reverse complement strand
CTGAAGCATTTCCCGTAGACACCGAACGATCCGTCTATCGCACGGGCCGCTGCAATGATCAGCTTATCCCCTTCAAGATGACCGAACTCATCGTTTGCCTTCTTAAGGTAATTGAGGTCAAGCTGGAATACCTGATAAACCGTACCGGGTCTTGCTTCCCTGATCTCCTTCTCGTAAAGATACAACGCTTCACGGTTGGCGATCCCGGTCAGGGCGTCGGTATATGCAACCTTGGCCATGAGTTCTGTCTTAATGCTCTTCTCGCTTATCAGAATGAGTTCCCTTATCTCGTTATAGCCCATGATAATGATGAAGACCATAAGACCGTATCTTGTGAACATGGCAGTATCCGTGCTGTTCCTGAAATAATATCTTACCATATCGATCGCGCCTGCCACAAAGATGATCGCACCTGATATTACAAGGAGTGCCGTTCCTTTCCTGAGTCCCTTCCGGGATATGTGCCTGAATATCATGTAGAAACAAAGGAAAAGTCCCACGCCGATTATCAGGTGGGTCACAGGAAGAAAATCATGGAAATCCTTGTCCGTTAACCTTACCAGCACAAAATTCGTCACCGTATTCACTGCAGACACACCTATGACTGCCTTGACAAACCACTTTCTCAGGAATCCCGTGAACATGGCAATGTAGATTATCGTCGGGATCGGCAGGAGCATCAGGCACATAAGATCGATTATCCTTGGAGTAGCCGAATTGTTCGTAATGACCTGAATGATCAGCGACCCTGAATTGGAATAGCATGACAGGATAACGGCAACAACGCCGAGAGATATGGTCTGTGTAAACCTCTCTTTGTCCCTGTCGAAGATAAAACCGAACAGTACTATCGCAAGTCCGATCAAAAGAACAATGAAGCATTCCATAAACCTCAGCAGGTCGTTCTGAACGATCGTCCTGAAATAGTATGAAGGCTCCGTAAGTCTCATGTTGCGGAAAGACGACCAGTCACTATCAAGGAGCGACTCATACTCGATCCTAAGAGTCTCTTCATCATCGAACTGCGGTATATTGATGAAATGAACATAGTTGCCGTAATACTTGCCGTAGAACGAAGGAAGATCCGGGTGGAAGCTGTAGATCAGTTCATCACCCAGATATACGTCAAAAAGAAGATTGGAGGCATCAGTACAAAGTGATGCCCCCTTGATATCTTTGGAATATATGGTTTTGGATATGCTGTGGACTCCCTCGCTCCTGTTGAGCTTTGTGAGCACGGCTGAAGTCCCGTCGTCATATGTCCATCCTCCGGAATAATCAACATCAACTGCATCGACTATTCCGTCCGGAATGGATATAACGAAGATCATTCCCAGCAAAATGACCACGATGAACAGAACCGTCAAAGTAATATCAGCAAATACCCTTGAAGTCCTGCTCATGATAAGAGTGATCCTTACTTGATCTCAGCGTGGAAATCCTGCAGAGCCTTAACTCCGATGTGAGTATTCTGCCTTGCAGCTTTGATTCCTTCTGCCGAAGCCTTGGCAGCTGCCATTGTCGTGATATAAGGTACTCTGTGCTTGATGGCTTCCTTACGGATATAGGAGTCATTGTGCGCAGATGTCTTGCCTGCAGGTGTGTTGACGATGAGGTCGATATCGCCGTTCGTGATCATGTCGGCGATGTTAGGTCTGCCCTCGTAGAGCTTCTTAACCTTGGTTGCCTCAATGCCGGCTTCCTTGATCATGTCATATGTTCCGCCTGTGGCAAGGATCTTGAAGCCGTCCTCAGCGAAAGCCTTGGCAACCTCAACAAGATCGCACTTATCCCTGTCGCATACGGAGAGAAGTACCGTGCCTTCCGTAGGGATCTCCGTCTTGGTTGCTTCCTGTGCCTTGAAATATGCCTCACCGAAGGAAGGTGACAATCCGAGCACCTCACCCGTTGAACGCATCTCAGGTCCCAATACAGGGTCAACTTCCTGGAACATATTGAACGGGAATACGGCTTCCTTAACACCGTAGTGAGGAATGTGCTTGTGTGTAAGTGAAGGAACGGGTGATTCCATGCCCGTGAGTTCGGATACCATTATCTCGGTTGCAAGCCTTACCATATTGATTGCGCATACCTTTGATACGAGCGGCACCGTCCTTGATGCACGGGGATTTGCCTCGAGAACATATACGACATCATCCTCGATCGCATACTGCATGTTCATGAGTCCTACGACATGCATTTCCTTAGCGATCTTTCTGGTGTAATCCTTGATGGTAGCAACCTGTTTGTCGGTAAGGTGCTTGGAAGGAAGGATACATGCAGAGTCTCCCGAGTGGATACCTGCAAGCTCGATATGCTCCATAACTGCGGGAACAAATACGTTCTCACCGTCGCTGATTGCATCTGCCTCACACTCGGTTGCGTTGTGAAGGAATCTGTCGATAAGAATGGGTCTGTCGGGAGTAACACCTACTGCCTCCTTCATATAGACATCCATCTGCTCGTCATCGTGTACAACTTCCATTCCTCTTCCGCCGAGTACGTATGAAGGACGAACCATAACGGGATAACCGATACGGTGTGCGATTTCCTTTGCTCCCTCAACATCGGAAGCCATTCCGGATTCTGCCATGGGAATCTCGAGTCTGTCCATCATATCACGGAACAGGTCTCTGTCTTCTGCCATATCGATGGTCTCGGGAGTGGTTCCGAGAATATTTACGCCGTACTTCTTGAGGTCTGCAGCAAGGTTAAGAGGAGTCTGTCCTCCGAACTGAGCAATAACTCCAACGGGCTTTTCTTTTCTGTAGATGCTGAGAACATCTTCAAGAGTAAGAGGCTCGAAGTAAAGCTTATCTGATGTATCGTAGTCGGTTGAAACGGTCTCGGGATTGCAGTTTACGATAACAGTTTCATATCCGAGTTTCTTAAGTGCAAATGCTGCATGTACACAGCAGTAGTCAAATTCGATACCCTGACCGATACGGTTGGGACCGCCGCCGAGGATCATGACCTTCTTGGAATTATCGGAAGCTACGCTCTTATCCTCGATATTGTAGCTTGAGTAGTAATATGCGCTGTCCTTGGTTCCGCTTACGTGAACGCCTTCCCAGCCTTCTACTACGCCTGCTGCCTCGCGGGCATTTCTGATCTCCT
>CADBNJ010000259.1 GCA_902795955.1 Oscillospiraceae bacterium | reverse complement strand
TAGTATAATCACTCATATCCGTGCTGGCAAAATCTTCCTTGAGCGGCAGCTCGACAGCTCTGCCTTCCTTGGCTGACTTGTATATTCCCATAAGCGTGTCGACTGAGGAGAACCCGGAATAACTGTCTGCCAGTGGAGACTTGTTATTGATAACGGAATCAGCCAGATCCCTGTAGATCCCAAGGTGCGGATTGATCGCGCTCTTGATCGTATACATGAGCCCGCATTCCTTGATCTGCCTTCTTAAATACTTGCCGTTGAGCTTCTTGCCGCCCCACATTCTCATGTCCATCTTGGCTTTGCCTGATGACAGTCCGATGGACAGCTGTGCTTTCTCGCAGAAAACGGTGAAAGTAGCCATATGGCGGTCAGGGTCGGTGCAGGTTGTTCCTTCGATCGAAGCAAGTGCACCGTTCTCCATTCTGAGTATTGCCATACCGAGATCCTCGGCTTCTATGTGTCTCATCCTCCTGGCGATCATCGCCTCGGCCTCGCAGGGCTCCGTACCCATGAGCCACACGAGCAGGTCTATCGCATGTATAGTCTGATTCATGAGAGCACCGCCGTCCTTGGCCCATGTGCCTCTCCAGGCAGCACTGTCATAATATGCATCATCGTGGCCCCAGCGGACGAAGATAGCTCCGTGGGTAACTTTGCCGTACAATCCCTTGGCGATATCATCGCGCACGAGTCCTACGATGGGAAGATACCTGTAAATGTGCCCCATGGCGATCTTGCGTCCTGTCCTTTGCGCCACATCGTGGATCTCGCGGGCCTCTGCCGTAGACATTGCCATAGGCTTCTCAAGCAGTATGTCCGATCCGTGCTCCATGGCATATTTGCCGATCGCATAATGCAGTCCGGAGGGGACGGTGATAGCCGTGACATCAGGCTTGACCTTCTCTATTGCTTCCTTATAATCCGTGTAGATCTCAGCTTTGCCCTCGAGTCCTGATTCCCTGAGGAGCTTCACTGCAGCATCCTTATTGGCGTCGCATACGCCTTTGAGAACCAGCTTGTCCTTGAGTGCTTTGATGGCTTTGATGTGTTTGACGGAAACTCTTCCGCAACCGATTATAAGTACTGTAAGCATATTGCTCATGATAGCCTCCGGTATTAACTGCTCCTGATAGTCTATCATAATTATCTGAATAAGAAATCTGTTAATAATGTATAATTATCCTTAAGCGGAGGTGGTACATGATGGAAGACGGACTCAGGCCGGCATCTGAACTTGACGACGAGACGATCGAAGAGATGGTAAGAACATATCTCGGAGGTGTAATGCCTTTCTATATCATCGGCATAGCTGTAACGGCCGGTTTGGTGGTGTGTGCGGTCTTCAGCCGCAGCAATGTCCTGCACGTCATAGCGTGGGGATTTGGCGGTGTTATGTTACTGTTCCTGATCACCTCGTTGGTATCAGCCCTGATCGCAGCAGGAAGGATAAGGAATAAGCGCTTTGCCTGGACAAAGGGAACTGTCACCAAACACAGGATCGCGCAATCGGGATTGTCCAGCCACAACGTTTATTTATTTACGGTAATTGACGGCCAATACATGTGCAACACTTGGTGCAATCCCTGGTATGGCAAGGGAACAGAAGTATATTACATAGAGACCAGGTCCAAACTCGGTAATCAGCCCGTCGTGGCCAGGGTCAGATAACGGAGGTGTCATATGTCATTTGTCAACATTATCGAGAACAAGAGATACGGCAGGGAATTGACCGATGAGGAGATAAAGATCTTTGTAAAGGGCGTTACTGACGGAAGCATACCTGATTATCAGATCTCGGCGCTCCTGATGGCGATAGTGCTGAACGGCATGTCCGACCGGGAGATGACGACGCTGACTCTGGAGATGGCTGATTCAGGTGAGAGGGCTGACCTGTCGTTCTGTGAAGGTATCCCCGTGGATAAGCACAGCACCGGCGGAGTCGGCGATAAGGTAACGCCGCTTCTGCTGCCGCTGCTTGCCACCTTCGGTGTGACAAGCGTTAAGCTGTCAGGCAGAGGACTCGGATTTACCGGCGGAACGATAGATAAATTCGAATCGATCAAGGGATTTAACACGGCTGTCAGTGCCGGGGATTTCCCGGCGATCATCAAGGAGACAGGTATGGTCCTGTCAGCTCAGACTCCTAACCTTGCTCCTGCGGATAAGGTGCTGTACTCACTCCGCGATGTCACGGGAACAGTTGACTCGATACCGCTCATTGCTTCGAGCATCATGAGCAAGAAGATCGCAGGCGGCGCCAAAGCGCTGGTGCTCGACGTTACATGCGGGAGCGGCGCTTTCATGAAGACAGTCGACAGGGCGGAAGAACTCGCCAGAGCAATGATAAGCATCGGCAAGCTCGCCGGTATTAAGACGGTTGTAGTCATATCAGACATGGATCAGCCTCTGGGAAGAACGTGCGGCAACACTCTGGAGATGCAGGAAGTAATGGAAACGTTGACCGGCAAGGGCGCTGACGACGTCGTCAAGGTTGTCTGTACGATAGCGGTCAATTCTGTCAAGCTGGCAGGCAAGACAGGCGGACTCAGTGACGAGGAACTCTATGAAGAGTGCGTGAGAAGGCTTACCGGAGGAGAGGCGCTTAAGAAGTATTTCGATCTGCTTGCATCGCAGGGAGGTCAGTTATCGGCAGGAGGTCCCGTATATGTTGAGCTTCCTCATGAAGCAATGCGTGTGACTTCGCCTGTTGACGGTTATGTCAAGAGCATCAGGGCGGATGCTGTCGGCAATCTGTCCGTATTGCTCGGTGCAGGACGCCAGACCAAGGAAGATACGATCGATCACGGTGCGGGAATATGCTTCTACGCCAAGGTGGGCGCACATGTGAAGCGCGGTGACGTTATATGCTCACTGTGCCACGGGATCAACAGGAATGTATCTGAGGATCTTCTGTTCGATGTCATGGAGAAGATATACGACTGCTACGAGTTCTCCGATGAGCCTGTTGAAGAGCGTGATCCGATAATTATGGTTCTTGATTAATCTCCGTTTGTTCTGTATAATTAGAACAAATGTTTTAGAGGTTGATCATGAGTGAAGTAAGAAGTTCAGTAATCATTGGAGTAGACCCCGGATATGCTATTACGGGATACGGCATCATCGAGAAGACCGGTAACAGGCTGAAGGTAATCGATTACGGTGTCATCGAGACTAAGCCCAAGACCGATTTTGAGATAAGGCTTCTTACCATCAACGAGAATATCAGATCGCTCCTCGAGATCTACAAGCCTGATTATATGGCGATCGAAGAGCTGTTCCTGTCGAAGAATACTACGACAGCCATAGGGACGGCCCAGGCGAGAGGTGTCGTGATCGTTGAGGCTGCCAGAGCGAATATTCCCGTCTATGAATTTACGCCCGGACAGATCAAGCTTGCCGTAACCGGTTACGGCAAGGCAGAGAAGCGTCAGGTGCAGCTCATGGTGCAGAGACTTCTTGCATTGAAGGAGCTGCCTAAGCCTGATGATGCGGCTGACGGGCTTGCCGTAGCCGTGTGCCTGGCGAATACGGGCATCATGGCATCAGGGAAGGCCGTCGCAGGCTATCAGTACGGCAGATACGGTTACAGTAACAAATCCCCGCTGGGATAACTTTTACGGGAGGATTCAATGTACGCATATATCAAGGGTGAATTAGTCATCAGGGAAGAGTCTTATATCGTAGTGGATAATAACGGGATCGGGTATCTTATCCTCATGCCGTTCCTTATGTCGGCCAAGCTGGGAGCGATCGGCGACAGTATTACGTGCTATGTCTATCACAGCGTCAAGGAAGACGGTATATCTTTGTATGGTTTTACGTCTCGTGAAGAGAGGGATATGTTCCTTATGCTCATTACTGTCAGCGGCATCGGACCCAAGGTCGGGCAGACGATCTGCTGCTATCTCACGCCGGAGCAGCTTGCATCGGCCGTTATCGGCGGTGATGTGAAGACGATATCATCAGTTAAGGGACTAGGCAAGAAGTCTGCAGAACGCGTCATTCTCGAACTGCGTGACAAGCTCAAGGCTGAGGCTAAGGCTCTCGGTGCGAAGGCATCTCCTTCAGGTGAAGGCTTTGTATTCAGTGCAGACCAGTCCGGAGTATCCAATGATGCCATAGGTGCTCTCGTTATGTTAGGATATAAGCAGCAGGATGCGGAAGACGCCGTTGCCTCCTGCTATGAGGACGGTATCGGATTGCAGGATCTTATCAAGAAGTCCCTGAAGATGATTACCGGCAATAAGTTCGGGTGAGTGACATATTATGGATTTTAACGGATATGAAGATGACGAGAGAGTCATAGAACGTAAGCGGATACTGAGTGACGGCGATGAGAAGACATTAAGGCCTGTTACCTTTGACGAGTATCACGGTCAGAAGAAGGTCAAGGAGAATCTCAAGATCTTCATCGACGGTGCAAAGAGCAGAGGTGAGTCGCTGGATCATGTATTGTTATATGGTCCTCCGGGACTCGGCAAGACCACACTGGCAGGTATCATCGCAGCCGAGATGGGAGTCGCTCTTCACATTACCACAGGTCCTTCTATCGAGAAGGCCGGAGATCTGGCGGCACTGCTTACGAACCTTAATGAGAATGAGGTATTATTCATCGACGAGATCCACAGGCTTAACAAGAGCGTTGAAGAGGTGCTCTATCCGGCGATGGAGGATTTCTGTCTTGATATCATGATAGGCAAGGGCCCTTCTGCAAGGTCGGTAAGGCTTGATCTGCCGCATTTTACTCTCGTGGGAGCCACAACCAGAGCAGGAATGATATCTGCTCCGATGCGTGACAGATTCGGCATGATACACCGTCTTGAATTGTACGGGACACCGGATCTTATGGATATCCTGAGAAGAGACGCTGAGATACTTGGTATTAAGATTTCTGAAGAAGGTCTTGAGAACATCGCATCAAGGTCACGCGGAACGCCGCGTATTGCAATAAGGCTGCTTAAGCGTATGCGTGATTATGCGACATATCTCAAGAAGGACATTATCGATAAGGAAGTGTCGGACTTCGGACTCAAGGCTCTGGACATTGACGAGATCGGTCTTGACACGATCGATAAGAGAGTTCTGATGACCATAGCAGACGTGTTCAAGGGCGGACCGGTCGGCCTTGAGACACTGGCAGCAACAACAGGCGAAGACCCGGTAACGATAGAAGATGTTTATGAACCGTTCCTGCTGCAGAATGGTTTCCTTCAGAAGACTCCGAGAGGCAGAATGCTGACGGTAAGGGCTTATGAGCATCTGAGGCTTCCCGTTCCCGCGGAACTTCAGAACAGGAACAAGGCTGCTTTTGAGAATCTGACCATTGAGTCATATGTTAATAACGGAGATTGACCTATGACGATGCTTCTTCACGCATGCTGCGGCCCTTGCTCAATGTATCCTCAGGATGATCTTCAGAATGACGGCATATCCTATGATATGCTCTGGTTCAATCCTAATATTCATCCTGAATTCGAGTGGAACAGACGGCTGGAGAACCTTCAGAAGGCGGCTGATCACTACGGGGTGAACCTTATGACAGAAGGCGTCTGTATGGAGGATTACTGGCTGTCCAAGTCATATATGGATGAGTATGGTTCCAGATGTGCCATGTGCTATGACATCAGAATGGATCATACTGCAAGATATGCAGCGGAACACGGATATGATTCTTTCTCCACAACACTTCTGGTAAGTCCTTATCAGCAGCATGAGGCAATCGTAAGGACATGTGAGAAGAAGGCGGAGTTATACGGCGTTAAGTTTATATACCGTGACTGGCGTGAAGGGTTCCGTAAAGGGCAGAATATGGCAAGGGACATAGGGCTGTACAGACAGAAATACTGCGGATGCATCTTCTCTCTGGAAGAGTCAGAGTTCAGGGATAAGATCATCAGGAGTTTTGGTTGATCCCGAAGGTGATGTTATGTATATACCCGGCTATGTAAAAGGTGTTAATCTTGGTGGCTGGCTGTCGCAGACTCATGATATGTCGCGTGAACATTACACCGGTTATATTACCGAGGACGATATTAAGAAGATCGCATCGTTCGGACTTGATCATGTCAGGGTTCCCGTTGATTACATGCTGATCGAGAATGAGGACGGAAGTGTCTTGGAAGAGGGATATGGTTATATCGATAACTGCATAACCTGGTGCCGGAGACATGGTCTTCATATGGTCATAGACCTTCACAAGACATACGGATATACTTTCGATCCGACGGACAAGGGAGATAAGACGGCTTTCTTCAAGGATCCGTCCATGCAGGTCAGGTATTTTGATCTGTGGAGGAGATTTGCAAAGAGATATGCGGGAGACAGTGACGTTGTGGCTTTCGAGCTGCTGAATGAGATCGTGCTGCCTGAGGTCAAGGACTTGTGGAATGATATCGCGCTTAAGACGATCAAGCTCATCAGGGAATATGCGCCGGATAACTGGATAATGTTCGGCGGAGTTTACTATAACAGCGTCGTGTCAGTTCAATGGCTTCCTGTTGTTGAAGACAGGAAAGTTGCATACGTGTTCCACTGTTATGAGCCTTTCCTGTTCACGCATCAGGGGGCTCACTGGGTTGACGGAATGCCGGATGACTTCAGGACAGGATATCCAAGGACTCTGGAAGAATACAGGGATCAGGGAAGACAGCTTACTGCTGACCTTGTCAAAGACCTTTATTATGACTGCATAGACAGGATCGGACCGGAGTACTTTGAGGGATTGTTCGCGTCAGCTCTGAAGGTGAGTGAAGAACGGGGAATACCGTTATACTGCAGCGAGTATGGCGCTATTGATAATGCGGGCAGGGAAGATGTTGTAAGGTGGCTTGGCGATATTCATACCGTGCTGGAGAAGCATAATATAGGCAGAGCGCTCTGGAATTATAAGGAATTGTATTTCGGACTGACTTCAGAGGCGTTTAAGCCTTATATCAGCGAAGTTCTGAAGAGGCTGTGAGCGGGTCGCCGGACTCACGTGTCAGAAATAACTCCCGTTCTTACTGTCAATTCCGTTATTCCGGCTTAACCGCATCGACAATTATCGAATAATGCTGTTCATATATTACCATACCCGGCTTGGAATGCGGGATCTTCTTAACGTG
>CADBNJ010000258.1 GCA_902795955.1 Oscillospiraceae bacterium | reverse complement strand
TTTTTACAAAATGTAGAGACATTGACCCCGATTGTCTCTACATTCCTGCAACGGAATGTTCGTTTTTACAAAATGTAGAGACATTGACCCCGGATGTCTCTACATTCCTGCACCGGAATGTTCGTTTTTACTAATTGTAGAGACATTAACCCCGGATGTATCCGTTTTTATGCACTAACAGGCTTCCCGTGCGGATTTACGGATACATTACCCCCGGATGTATCCGTTTTCCTGCACTAACAGGCTTCCCGTGCCGATTTACGGATACATTTCAAATCCATCTGCCCTGAGTGTCTATAACTTAACTTCCGGCACCGGCGACCCGGATCTACAGAAATATCGGGACTCTACAGATCAGGCGGCAGACTGTGCAGGCTTCAGCTTGTGCATCTAAATTGATTTACCGGAACATATCTGCTGCGCTCGCAGACAACTCGCACCCCGGCACAGGCGAAGTAAAAATCTTTCCGAAATTTCTTCGGAAGAAATGCCGTTTTCCTTCGGAAACACTGTGAATGCAGACTTACACCTGGTGTGGCAGTACTCATACTCCACACACTCTCCCCTATTCTATCCTGAATCCCTTCAGACGCTGATTTCTTTTGGTCAGTCTGCCCTCCGTATATCCGATCTCATATGATATCCGGTCACCTGTCATTCCCGGCAGTTCTTCCTTCAGAGGGACGGTTCTTCTGTCACATCCACCTTTATGCAATATACCAGCGTCCGTTGTCCAGCTTACGGAAACCGACACGAATCGTAAACGGAGAAGAGGTAATAGCTTTATCTGTTAAAAGTCCCTGCTCATATAAAGTGATCACTACTTTACACATTGTATATCCGTCACTGGTATAGTTTTCCTGCTGTGCATATTCACATGCGTCCCAATTCACCTTGTCCAATGAACTAAAATGGGATTTAGCTTTATCTGTAATTTGCTTAAGGATGTCACTATAGTGATCACTATCAATTCCTACATCCATAACATCTTCTATATAATCCATATTCTGGTATCTCAAGGCATCGACGAGCATGACTGCGGCATTCTTGGCGCTGTTGGCACCCTTGGCATTTGCCTGTTCGGTAGTGACAGAAGTCTCCGTCTTGCGCTTCTCATAATTTGACCGTGCAACCTGCCCCATATAGATCAAAACACCGCCTACTAATACGACCAAAAACACTACGGCAATGATTATGCCTGCGACCGATGATGACTTCTTTTCTCCGTCCATAACTGCAGCCCCCGAACAAAATGATGATCTTATGAGATCTCTGCGCAAGATATACACCTAAATCTCGAGTATCTTTATATCACTGTGCCGGATGAAACGCAATATAACGTGAAGTACTGTCATCCTGCAATCTGCCGTTCCGGTATTCAATCTCATAAGATTTATCATCATTATCCGGAATGGCCGGTGCCGTTGTCTCCTCAACTGTAAAATACTTTTCTGTGTTTCTGTCACGGATCTGCTGAACTGTTAAAGTAAAGCCTGATGGACGCCTTGACGGGTCAAGCTTCACGCTTTCGCTGTCAGGATCAAAATAATAACCGCTGATGATACCCAGATAACACATCCGTTCAAGGATGGTCTCAATGCTGTTGGAAGAATGGATCATATTGTTTATCATTCTCTTCCTTACATATTTATCCATGGACCGCATGTCTCTGACGCCATCAAAGAGCCGTTCAAATATACTCTGTCCTGAGTCATCGTCTTCATACAATCTGACTGTGGCGGAAAGGACATTCAGCCTCCTGGCGAACCTTTTGGCAGAAGGCAGCATACTGATCCTCCGAAGCAGATAATGTGTAAGTATCACATTCTCGAAAGTGTAGTCAGCCCGTTTGGGGATCATGACTCTCCCGGTATGATCGCCTGTACAATCATGTATTATCATATGATATCCGTTATGCTCAAATACAGTCTCCAGACACTGCAGTTCTTTGAGAAACCGATCCATGTTCAGAGCGAAGTCACGATTCCCCCTCTTTCTGATCGTCAGTGCATTAGCATAGTATGCCTCAAGCCGCCCGGGGCACTTGCGGAGCAGCCGGTCTTCTCCCTCCATATTGAGATGGGTATTGGGGAAAACGTAGAACTGCAGAAGATCTTCCGCAAAACGATACAGCGCCGGAAAGACTTTACGTCTGCTTCGCTTTGTTCTGCGTGTCAGTCTGCCTTCGGTACGCGACAGAACAGGAACATTTATATCAACATCTTTCAATATCGGATGGAAAACTCCTGACCTGGATGGTCCTGCAAGTTCCTTAAGCGGAAGAAAGGCTTCCCTGATCACGGAATAACCGTCGTAGGCTATCCCCTGTCTGTTTTGGAAGCAGGGATCAATCTCGATCACGGTATTCATCATCTTTCTTATGCTGTCATCGATCGCTCTTTTTTTATTGCCGGACAGGACTATATTATGATTGCCCGTCAGGACAGCGAACACGTTCTTGGCACATACCGGTCTGTCGTAGAGCATCAGTGTATAAACTGCATCAGCGATCATCATATCAAAATAGGTTAGACTCACCGGTTCGTCCCGGCATGACAACTTGTATCTTACGCAGTTTACTTTTGCATCTGAACTTCCCTTACGGCTGACGGTAACTGCCTCGCTGCCATTATATCCTGCTTCAAATATTCCCTTTCTGATGTTCTCCGCTATTATCGTACGGTTTACAAAAAGGCACGGAGGCATGCTCAGTTCTTCCTCTGTCATACTCTTCTCGATATCCTCCATCCTCCCGATGGATGAACCGTATGACAGGGCTTCCTTTATGTCAGTCTTATTGAAATAATCATCGATAAACTGTGCCGGATCTTTGCTGAATACATAACTGCGCATCAGTCCGGATCTGGCAATATCATAAAACGTTCTGAGACCATTTATACGGTTAAATGACGTATAGAACTCCGCCCGTCTTTTATCAAAGAGCCACGAATAGATAAGATAACAATGAGCCGTATTTCCGTCGCGGCCGGCCCGTCCCGCTTCCTGGTAATAATCCTCTATACAGCGAGGAGTATTATGATGGACTACAAAACGTATATCCCTTTTGTCTATTCCCATGCCGAAAGCATTGGTAGCCACCATGATCTTTGCGTTCCCCTTCTCAAACGCCAGAAAACTCCTGTTCTTGTCCTTATTGGCCATGGGGCCTGTATACTTAACGACATTATCCTCCCCATATATCTGACTGAGATTGGTGTACACGATCTCAATATTATCCAGTGTGCCGCAAAAGACCACACCGCATTCTCCTCTGTGTTTATCAAGTATATCCAGCAGATACCTTTTCTTATGTCTCCATTCAACATCCTGTGAGGAAAGATTTCTGAACTGACCGAACTCCTCCTCTGTCATTTGAGACAATCTCATTATTACAGAGTGTCTGTCAGGGGAATAATCTGCAAGTACGGGCAGCAGATAATCCATATCATCGAGTATGTCCGGACTGCTGAAGAATGAGAGATCTCTCTCCCGATAATAACCTGCTATGTCCTGCCATGTCACATCTGTTCTCTGCCTGATGAAGACTAATTCTTTCCGGACAGTATCTACGGTATCTTTGCAAAGATCACCCTCAAGCTTTAATCCCAGAAGATCTTTCAGATCACGGCGGACGGCTTTTGTCGCAGTAGCGGTAAAAGCTCCTATCACCGGGCGCTTTGGCAATGATCGGATCACACGGGCTACCTCAAGATAACTGTGTCTGAAGTCGTGACCCCAAAGCGACATGCAGTGAGCCTCATCCA
>CADBNJ010000257.1 GCA_902795955.1 Oscillospiraceae bacterium | reverse complement strand
TCGAAAGGGCTGGCCTTCAATATGTTTTCGCCAAGCCCGACAAGTCTTATGGCTTCCCTTATCCTTGAATCGTGCTCGCTCTCCGGCACGCCCATCCTCTTGAGACCATATGCCACGTCGCTGTACACAGTCTCCTCGAACAGCTGGTATTCGGGATACTGGAAGACGAGACCGACTATGCTGCGGATCTTCCTGATATCTTTCTTCACGGAAGTATTCCATGTCTGTCCGTCCTTGTATATCAGTACTTTGCCGCTCTCCGGCGTCACCAGCGCGTTCAGATGCGAGATGAGTGTCGTCTTCCCGCACCCGCTCTGACCGACGATCGCAAGAAGCTCGGACTTCATTACCGTAAGATTTATATTATCAAGCCGGAAACTGCTCTCATCATAACCGTAGTTGAGATCAGATATCTCAATTGCCTTTGTAGCCTCTTTAACAGGGGACTTCGGCGGACGCGTATATTCAAAGCCTCTTCCTGAACTTATGCCCTTGATCATCATGTCCGCCGCCACATCGGCTGCGACAGCGGGATCATTGATATCCCGCCCGGGATCCGGCGGCACCGACGTTATCTCTGACAGTCTGGACAGGAACCTGTAATGAACAGGCCTGTCAAGCCCGGCTCTCTTAATGAGCTTCTCATCAGAGAATATCTCCATGGGGGTGCCTGACGCGATCAGCTCCCCTTTGCTGAGAACAAATATCTTCCCGCACCTGGCAGCTTCATTCATGTCATGGGTAATGGTAATTAACGTGAGATTATGCTCCTTGCGCATTCTCTCGACGAGAGTCAGGAATTCATCGCGGCTCACCGGATCGAGCATTGCGGTCGATTCATCAAGTATGAGGATCTCCGGCTTCATTGCAAGCGCGCCGGCGATGGCAAGCTTCTGTTTCTGTCCGCCCGACAGTGATGCAGCCTGCAGCCTCCGCATATCGTAAAGACCGGTCGCCTTGAGGGCGTCGTCAACTCGCTGTCTCAATTCAGGATTGGGTATCGCCAGGTTCTCCGGTCCGAAAGCAACATCCTCTTCAACTATCGTTCCCACTATCTGATTATCGGGATTCTGGAATACGCAGGAACATTTCTGCCTGATGCGGTACGGATTATCCCCTTCACTTGTATCAAGTCCGAGTACCGTTATCTTCCCCTCGTCCGGAACTTCCAGTGTGTTGATCAGCCTGGCAAGTGTAGATTTGCCCGAACCGTTTGCACCGAGTATGGCAACATAAGAACCCCTCTCTATCTCCATGGAGACTCCCGAGAGCGCCCTCATATCCGTGCCTCCCTCAGTGTCTGCCTTATAAGAGAAGGTAACATTCTCTATCCTGATACCGTTGTTATCGTCCTGCTGCATACGCCAAAGTATAAAAAAAACGCGGGGGATTGTAAACATCCCCCGCAATTAAATTTACGATCTGCTCAAGATCAAACGAACTCGAGAACTGCCATCTCAGATCCGTCACCTTTTCTGGCACCGATCTTGATAACTCTTGTGTAACCGCCGTTCCTGCCTGCATAGCGGGGTGCGATCTCGTCATAGAGCTTGTTAACGGGGTTAACAACAACACCCTCATCGTCGTGACTCTTGTGGAGCCAGTACATTGCATCTCTTCTTGCTGCAAGTCTGGAAGGTGCATCAACGGTAACAGTCTTTGTCTTGATCTCACGGTCAACGACATCGTACTTTCTCTTGCCGTCCTTTGTTGTCTTTGTGACAAGAACCTTCTTGCCCTTGCCGTCAAGCTTTGCGGAAGAAACAGTTACTTCCTTTGTTGTGAAATTATCTTTCTCTTTAACCGCTGCGGTAATGAGCTTCTCAACGATAGCACTTACCTCCTTAGCGCGAGCTGTAGTGGTCTCAAGCTTACCGTTGATAACGAAAGCTGTGACCATGTTCCTCAGCATTGCAGTACGCTGATCGGATGCGCGGCCCATTTTTCTGTTAGGCATCTTAATATCCTCCTCTAATAAAGTAAGTTAGTCTTCTTTGTCTTTGAGGTGAAGATCCATCTCAGCGAGCTTCTCCTTGACCTCGTCAAGTGACTTCTTACCGAGATTTCTGACTTTGATCATCTCATCCTCTGTACGTACTACAAGATCTGCGATCGAGTTGATAGCTGCTCTCTTGAGGCAGTTATATGTGCGGACGGAGAAGTCAAGCTCTTCGATTGCAATCGTAAGCTTTGTATCCTTCTCGCCGATCTCCTCGACGCTCTTGAAGCTGATCGTGTTGCCTGTCTCTGCAAGCTCCGTGAAGAAACGGAGATGGTCGATCAGACATGTAGCTGCTGAGGACAGAGCCTCATCAACTTCGATCGTACCGTCTGTCCATACCTCAAGTGTGAGGCTGTCATAGTCTGTACGCTCGCCTACACGTGTGTTCTCTACCTTGTAGTTAGCTTTCTTAATAGGCGTGAAGATAGAATCTATCGGGATAACACCGATGATCTGCTTGTCGGGCTTGTTCTGCTCTGCAGTATTGTAGCCGCGGCCTGCAGCGATGGTGAATTCCATATATACTTCAGCTTCGCCGTTAAGATGAGCGATAACGTGATCAGGATTCATGATCTCCACATCAGGTCCGTGAACGATGTCACCGGCTGTAAGTTCACCGGTTCTGCCCTTTGCAACACTGATGTTGACGATCTTGGAATCCGTATGGATCTTTGCTCTGATACCCTTGATATTGAGGATGACTTCTGTCATGTCCTCAATAATGCCGGGAACTGTGGAAAACTCATGGCTGATTCCGTCAACCTTGATTGATGTAACTGCCGCACCGGTAAGCGATGACAACAAAACTCTGCGAAGTGAATTGCCGAGTGTCGTACCATAGCCGCGCTCTAACGGAGCAATAACATACTTGCCGTAAGAACGGTCTTCGCTTGTCTCAACGCACTTAATGGTCGGCTGGCTTATTTCCATCATATCTTCTCCTCCTAAAGTCTATGCCCGAATACGGGCTCATTTGTCATTGCGGCGTATTACTTGGAATACAACTCGACGATAGCAACCTCATTTACAGGGACATCGATCTGGTCTCTTCTGGGGATTGCCACGATCTTACCTGTGAGCTGCTCCTTGTTGGACTCAACCCACTCAGGAACGATCCTTGCGCCTGTTGTCTCCACAATATCCTTATATCTCTGGGAGTCTTTTGAGTTATCCTTGATAGCGATCGAATCGCCAACCTTCACACTGTATGAAGGGATATTAACTGTCTTGCCGTTAACCTGAACATTTCTGTGGCTGACGATCTGTCTTGCCTCATCTCTTGTTCTTGCAAGACCCATTCTGAAGATGACGTTGTCAAGTCTTGTCTCAAGAAGGATCATAAGATTCTCACCGGTCGTGCCGTACTTAAGCTTCTGTGCCTTCTCGAAATAATTTCTGAAGGGCTTCTCAAGTACACCGTAGATGAACTTAGCCTTCTGCTTTTCCTTGAGCTGCATACCATACTCGCTCTGCTTTCTGGTCATCTTCCCGTGTCTTCTTGACTTCTTCTTCTCAAGTCCCAAGAAAGCCGGCTCGATATCAAGAGCTCTGCATTTCTTAAGGACAGGTGTCATATCT
>CADBNJ010000256.1 GCA_902795955.1 Oscillospiraceae bacterium | reverse complement strand
GTCGTCACTTGCTGTCACTATATATCTTGCGGTAGTGGCTCTGTCCAACGTCTTTGGAGTCGGAGGCGGCACTCTGATGGCAAGGCTTATGGGCGAAGGGAAGGAAGAAGATGCCCGCAAGGTGGCTTCCTACAGCGTGGCGGTGGCTGCTGTCAGCACACTTGTTTTCTCGCTGCTGATATTAGTATTTATTAATCCCATCCTGCGCTTTCTTGGCGCTGACGATACCACGATAGTATATGCAAGACAGTATGTTCTTATGACATCGGTGGCAGGCGGTATCTCGACGGTTCTGTCTATGTGCATGCCGCAGCTCCTGCGCAATGCGGGTTATGCAAGGCAGGCGGGTATAGGTGTAGGTCTCGGGAGCGTTCTTAATGTGATCCTTGATCCTGTATTCATGTTCGTTATCCTGCCTCAAGGGCAGGAAGTTCTCGGTGCGGGTATCGCGACAATGATCTCGAATGTCTGCTCCATGATCTACTTTATAATTCTGTTTATTAAGCTTAAAGATAAGACTGTTCTGTCCATCCCGACGAGGATCGAGAAGATAGGGAAGGCGAATACCGGGGCGCTGTACTCTGTGGGTATTCCGGCTGCGTTTGCGATATTTCTCTTTGATGTGGTGACGATAGCTCTTAATAAATTGACGGTGGAGTATGGCAACATCCCGCTCGCTTCCATGGGTATCGTGCTGAAGATCGAACGTATTCCGATGTATATCGGCATCGGAATCTGTCTGGGTATGGTGCCGCTGATCGCGTATAATTACGGATCCGGCAACCGTGAGAGAATGAAGGAGATAGGTTCAGTTGCCAAAAGAACGATAATCATCGTCTCGTGTATATGCGTGGCTTTGATGTATCTGTTTGCGCATCAGATCGTCGGGATGTTTATCGGGGACGGGCTGACGATAGAGTACGGAGCCATGTTCTTGAAGGCGAGGAGTCTTGCAATGCCATTCATGGTGACCGGGAATTATTTCGTGCATTTTATGAATGCCGTAGGCAAGGGCGAGGTATCGTTCACACTTGCGGTCATAAGGCATCTCGTACTTATCCTTCCCATCATGCTGATCATGAATTACCTGTTCGGGCTGACAGGTCTTGTGTGGTCGCAACTCGTGTCTGATGTGATCAATACGGGGATCGCATTTATGATCTTCCGCCGGGTTGAGAATACTATCTATATTGACATGCCGTGATATAATAAATTCGGTTAGCTAATGCTAACGAGAAAGACGATCGCGGAGGGACAAATGAGCCTGGTTAAGATATTGTTTTTGATCGCTGTTGCAGGGCATCTGATATGCGGTGATAATACTTATTTCCATTGGAGTGTTCTTATCATTTGGTACTGCGCATCACGTTTTCTGCGGTGTGGCGGAATGGTTTTATGTCCGCATGGGGATGACGGAGGATGCCAGGAAAGCGGTGGTCAAGTTCTTCAAGGATACATCGGTCACAATGCTCGGCTGTTACATAGGGCTTATCGCACTGGGAGTTGCTCTTTTTGTTGCTGTTGTAACAGGAACGACTTCGCTTCCGCAGTGGGCATGTATTGTTAATTATATTCCCGTCGCATTATTGCTATTGCCTCTGAGGATCGGCGGAGCGGGCAACTGGGCCGGAGTAGTAATGTTTACCGGTCTGATGCTGCTTACATGATGGTGAGTTTAGGATGAGGCTTTTCCACGGAAACAGTGAGGGTATGATGTGAGTATGTGGTATCAGGTAAGTCAGAGGCTGATGGCTAAGTCCCTGACGCCTGCGTCCTTTTGTACAGAACATAAAAACAGGCAACCCGTTTCCAGACTGCCTGCAGATTCATTAATCATTATCAGACATGTGATATCAGTATCTGAATAATTCTTTGTACAATACCTTTACGGCGTAAGAGCAATATGATTCAGCGACACCGAACATCATGGAGATCTCGGATGCGCCCTGGTTGACGATCCTCAAGTTGATCCCCGCGTTGCTGAGTGCTGATGCTGCACGTGCCATGATACCTACCGAATTAGCCATTGCTTCTCCGACGATCATCAGGATGGCAAGGTCTCTCTCGACCTTAATGTCAGTGGCAGCCAGTTCCTTGAGGATCCTGTTGCAGATGACTTCCTGTACTTCGGGAGTGAAATACTTCTTGCGGACGATAACTGTTACCGTATCGATTCCGGAAGGGATATGCTCGATCGATACACCTTCCTCCATGAATATCCTCATAACGTTCCAAAGGAATCCTACCTGCTGATTCATCAGGTACTTCTTTATGGTTACGGTACAGAAGCCTTTCTCACCCGCGATACCCGTAATGAGCGAATCATAGTGGGTACGCTTGGATACGATCCATGTGCCCTTTGCCGTGGGATTGTTTGTATTCTTGATGTTTACGGGAATACCGCGAACATAGACGGGGAAGAGGGCATCCTCGTGAAGGACCGTAAATCCGGCATAAGCAAGCTCTCTCATCTCATCGTATGTAATCTCCGTTATGGGGAAAGGATTGTTTACCAGGGAAGGGTTGACGGCATATACATTGTCAACATCCGTCCAGTTCTCATACACTTCGGCACCTAATGCTCCGGCGAGTATTGATCCGGTTATATCGGAGCCGCCGCGGGAGAACGTGATTATCTGGCCCTGTTTTGTATATCCGTAGAATCCGGGGAAGATGTAGAGTGTGTCGGGATCTTCGCGGAGACCTGCAAGGTTGTCGTATGATTCATCAAGGATGACGGCCTTGCCCATGTCGTTGTGCTCAAGGAAAAGACCTGATTCCCTGGGGTTGCAGTACTTGGCCTTGTGGCCGGTAGAATTGAGATAGCCTGCCACCACTCGGGCGCTTGAATCCTCGCCCATTGCCTTGACAGAGTCGAGGTACATAACGGGTTCAACTATCCTGGCTTCCACAACCTCGTTTATCTGCTTTGTGATAGAAGGCATTACATCCGGAATGTTAAGTTCATCTGTGATCTCGATGAATCTTCCCATAACTGTCTTGAGAGGCGTTTTGTAATCTCCGCCTGCGATGCGCGCTTTGGCAACGTCGATAAGAAGATCGGTTACCTTGATGTCATCCTTTGTTCTCTTGCCGGGAGCTGATACGACTACGACTTTGCGCCCGGGATCTGACAGAACGATATCACAGACTTTCTGGATCTGGAATGCATTGGCAAGGGAAGAGCCTCCGAATTTTGTTACTTTCATTGTAAACACCTCTTATAATTCGTCTTGAACGAATAGATATTATCACATTTTGCCAAAATGTTTACTTTTATTCTATTTACGGATAGAATTTTGACATAAAACAACTAAGGATGTGACAATGAATATCTTCAAAGCAATGAAGCCTGACAGGGTGGAAGATTCCGTTAAGAGCGTGGATCTTAACGACCTCAAGGCGCGCGGGATAACAACGATACTGCTGGATTTTGACAATACACTGGGGCCGGATCATGCGACGGAACCCGATGATTTCAGTTATGAATGCGTTGATAACATGAAGAGAGAGGGATTTGCTCTCTGTCTTGTATCCAATGCCAAGACGGGCAGGTCTGCCAATATTGCCAGGATGCTGGATATACCGTGCGTCACGTATGCGCATAAGCCGAATCCGTCCGGGGTGAGGCGGGCGATGGAACTGATGAAGTCCACGATATCGGAGACCTGCATGATCGGTGACCAGATATTCACAGATGTAATTGCAGGAAGACTCGCAGGATGTTATACGATCATGGTGGAGCGTTTTGGTAAAAAAGAGATATGGTATGTGGCATTGAAGCGCCCTTTTGAGCGTATTGTCAGGTTTTTTGGCAGGTTTTGAGGGTTGCAGTAAAGAGCGTTTTACAGTAAAATTATTCAGTTATATTACATTTAAAGGAGAACTATATGATTAGTGCAGGTGATTTTAGGAACAATATGTGTTTCGAGATGGACGGCCAGGTATATCAGGTTGTCGAGTTCCAGCATGTTAAGCCGGGCAAGGGCGCTGCTTTCGTAAGAACGAAGTATAAGAACGTAAAGACCGGTTCTGTTGTAGAGCGTTCTTTCAACCCTAACGAGAAGTTTGAGCAGGCTCAGCTTGAGAGAAGAGATATGCAGTATCTCTACAACGATGGCGAACTCTACTACTTCATGGATCAGGAGACATATGATCAGACACCTATTTCCTCCGATAAGATCGGCGACGGGATCAAGTTCCTCAAGGAAGAGATGATCTGCAAGATCCTCTCATACAAGGGTGAGATCTTCTCCGTAGAGCTTCCTATCACCGTTGAGCTCAAGATCGTTGAGTGCGAGCCCGGCGTTAAGGGTGATACGGCTACTAACGTAACAAAGTACGCTACACTTGAGACCGGTGCAACCGTTAAGGTTCCTCTCTTCATCAACCAGGACGAGATGATCAGGGTCGATACAAGAACCGGCGAGTATCTTGAAAGAGCATAATTTATAATACGCCCAGTGCGTATCTTTAAGGAGCACCGATGAATAACTATTCCGGTTCTGAATCAATTAAGGGCGACCGTTCCATGACGCAAGGTTTTGTTGCGCAGTATGCGGCGGAAGCCGCCCTTAAGATTGACGGAGTTGTATCATTGGTGCCTTCTTTTGCTGTAGCACTCAAAGAGAAGGCGGGAGTCGTCCACGAAGGCAAGGGCGTAAGAGTCGTGTTTGACGAGATGGATGACAGTTCCGTATCGGTTACGGTCTATCCGGTAATCGAATTCGGCAAGATCATTCCCGAGGTGGCATGGAATGTCCAGGAGAAGATCAAGGCGGATGTCGAGAAGTTCACCGGACTCAAGGTCGATTCAGTAGATGTTTATGTCTGCGGAGTCGTCGAGAGTGACGATCATGACGATGATGCCGATAAGAACGGCATATCGGATAACGACGACATCAGCAGGTTCTATGTAAGCCCTGAGCCTGCCGCGTCAGAGGATAAACAGGAACAGAAGGCTGATGACAGCAGTCAGGGAGCATGGTTCAAGTTTAAAGATTAAAGGAGAACTTTATGAATTCATTTATCAGAGTATTGACATTCATATATTCGGTTTTTATCGCTCTTTTGTCGGTAATACTTCTTTATGCGCTTGTCGATGACGGTATATTCTCTGATCTTCTGTCTCCTTTGTCTTCGATCGCCAACGGACCGGTCAGCAAGTATGTATATGCCTCCGTTCTGATCCTGTTCCTTATTACGGCCGTGATCGTAATAACAAATACCATTACTTACGGAAGGCTTAACAGAACAAGGCTCCGTAAGACTGATATCGGCGTAGTTGATATCGGTTCTGATGCAATAGAGAGTATCGCTCTTAACTCTGCAAAGTCCGCTCAGGTAGGGATCAAGAGTGCAAGGTGTCATGTATCACCCGGCAAGGACGGTGCCATCAGGCTCGACCTGTCCTGCGTTCTCTATTCCAATGTTGAGATACCTGCTTCCATGGCCAAAGTCCAGGAGAAGATCAAGAAGGATATCGAGCGTTTTACCGGTATCGTAGTCGAGAATGTATCTGTCCGTGTAGCAAGAGTTGAAGAAGCTGTTGCCAAGGTTGAAGGCAGATAACGGGATATAAGACGATGGAGAGGTTCTTATCTAAGCTCTTTGAGAGAATGCAGAACACAAAGGCGGGAACGATCTTCGCTTTTATGTTCTTTGTAATTGCCGTTTTGCTGTGCATCTTCGGCTTTTTTAAGACTTTATTTATCATATTATTCACTTTGGTTGGCTTCTTTGTCGGATCGTTTCTGTTCACGGATACTAACAGATTTAAGAAGTTCCTCGACAGGATACTGCCACCGGGGAGGTTCAGATGAGTTCATTATCAACGTCAGGCAGGATCAAGACGCGCGAAGCCGCACTTGCCTTTATCTATCAGTCCAGATACCGCACGGAGGATTATACCGAACAGCTCAGGATCTTCAGGGAAGACAGCGAGTTCGACAGCATCCTCGATGCGGATATAGATTATTTTATGACTTTGACCAAAGGCGTCATCGATAACCGTGATGCACTTGATAATGAGTATGTTCCGTTCCTTAAGAACTGGAAGCTGGAACGTCTCCCTCTGTTAGACCGTATTGTGCTCGAGATAGCAGTATATGAGATCAAATACATGGAAGATATCCATGTGTCAGTATCCATCAACGAGGCTGTCAAGCTTGCCAAGAAATACGGTAATGACAGCTCTTCATCGTATATCAACGGCGTGCTCAGCAACTACGAGAAGAGCTTGTGATAATTCATGTATAAGTTTGAATCAGTAACGCTGCTGAATGCATATGTTCGCGACCTTTTGTCAGAAGACGAGTATCTGTCCGGTTTTGAACTGACCGGAGAGATATCGGAATTCAAAGTCGCCACGAGCGGTCACTGCTATTTCAAGATCAAAGATGATAAGGCTTCGGTAAGCTGCGTCATGTTCAGACAGTATTTCCGCGGGGTGGATTTTGAACCAAAGCCGGGTGATGAAGTAACGGTAACAGGCAATGCGGATCTTTATTACGCTAACGCTTCTTTCCAGATACAGGTCATAATGATGAAGAAGAAGGGCAAGGGCGATCTCTATGAGCAGTACCGCCTCCTTGCCGAGAAGCTTCGAAATGAAGGGCTCTTCGATCAGGCCCATAAGCTCCCGATCCCTCTTCTTCCGAAGAAGATAGGTGTTGTTACCTCTCCTTCGGGCGCAGTTATCCACGACATAACAGAGACGCTTAACAGGCGTAATCCCCATTATCACCTGATAATCTATCCCGCTGCCGTCCAAGGTGCAACATGTCCTGAAGAGGTGTGTGCGGGACTGGAGTATTTCGAGATGACACATGATGTTGACGTTGTCATCGTTGCCAGGGGAGGCGGTTCATACGAAGACCTCTTCGGATTCAATCACGAGTCGATCGCGCGGAGGATATACAGCATGACGATCCCCGTAATATCCGCCATCGGTCACGATGTTGATTACACTATCTGTGACCATGTCGCTGATCTCAGAGCACCGACTCCTACGGCAGCTGCGGAACTGGTCCTCGGCAATTATGAGAAACTGACAGGCGACATTAATAATGCCTCTCTGACACTCGATGTGGCAGTGGCAAAGTTTATCGAATCGCGCAGGCAGCTTATACGTAATTATGCGGATCATAAGGCGCTGGCAAGCCCTTTGTATTATGCCCTTCAGAAGCAGAGCGAGATAGATTCTATGCGAGATAAGCTGAATATGCTTATAAATGCAAAGACCGCCGGGGAGAAGAGCAGGATAGCAGCACTGTCGGATAACCTTGAATCGCTTAATCCGGCAAATGTGCTTAAGAGAGGTTATTCCTTTGTCAGTGATGCGGAAGGAAAGGCAGTGGAATCAGCGGAGAGCATCAGCGTGGGCAGCGAAGTAGTTATCAGATTTGCCGACGGAAGTGCTGATGCTTCGATAACAAGAGTTAATAAGTAAGCGGAGGTGTCAAATGGCTTCGGATATTAAGATAGATGAGAATATGACTTTCGAGAAGGCTGTTGAGGAACTTAACGGCATCATAAGAAGACTCAATGACGGGAAGGTGACTCTTGATGAGTCTCTGAACCTCTATCAGTACGGATCTGCACTCGTAAAGTTCTGTAATGACAAGCTGAACGAAGTAACAAAGCAGATAGAACAGGTTAACCCTTCAGACGGTTCGAGACAGTAAGAAGGTGCATATGATGGATTACCAGGAAATGATCGACAGGGATCTTCAGGCGGTATTATCCGATAAAGCGGATGATATCACTGTTCAGGCCGCAAGGTACAGCCTTTTTGCCGGAGGCAAGAGACTCCGTCCCAAGATGATGTACATGACGTTCAGGATGTTCGGAACGGATGATGAACAGCTAAGAGATGATGTCAGATACTATGCTGCGACTCTGGAGATGATCCATACATATTCACTTATTCATGATGATCTTCCGTGTATGGATAATGATGATCTGAGAAGGGGAAAGCCCACCTGCCACAAAGTGTACGGTGAGGGTATCGCTACTCTTGCAGGTGACCTGCTCCTCAATTCTGCGATGGAGCGCCTTATG
>CADBNJ010000255.1 GCA_902795955.1 Oscillospiraceae bacterium | reverse complement strand
GTTGCCCTGTCCGGAAGCCTTTTTGCACAGTATTCCGGATTTGCCGATGTCAACAGCGGACGCGGTGCGATCGTTATCGGCCTGGCTGCAGTCATCATCGGTGAGGTAATCGGCGATGCGATCCTCGGCAAGAGGATGAACTTCGCATTCAGGATGATCTTCATCGCAGTAGGCGCGATCGTCTACTACTTCATCTACACGCTCGTTCTGTGGCTCAAGATGGATCCGAACATGATGAAGCTGTTCACATCCGTAATCGTAGCGATCTGTCTCGCAGTTCCATATATCAAGAAGTCAAGGGCTAATTCATTCCGCAAGGCCGGCAAGAATTCCCGTGGAGGTAAGAAAGATGCTTAAGGTAATTGATGTTCACAAGACTTTCGATCCCGGGACGGTCAATGAGAAGAGGGCTCTGACCGGCGTCAGCCTGACGATGCAGGAAGGTGATTTTGTTACCGTCATAGGCGGCAACGGTGCGGGCAAGTCCACGCTCCTCAATGCCATAGCAGGTGTATGGCCGGTGGATTCGGGTACGATAATGATAGATGATACGGATGTTACGGGAATCCCCGATTTTAAGCGTGCGGCATATATCGGACGTGTTTTCCAGGATCCCATGACCGGCACGGCTTCGGCTCTGGGAATCGATGAGAACCTTGCGCTCGCAGCCAGGAGAGGCCACAGCAGAAGACTTGTCTGGGGCATCTCATCCAAGCAGAGGGAAGAATACAGAGCGCGTCTTGCAGAGCTTAACCTGGGTCTTGAAGACCGTCTTACATCCAAGGTCGGCGTTCTGTCAGGCGGACAGAGGCAGGCGATCACGCTCCTCATGGCTACTCTTCAGAAGCCCAAGCTCCTGCTGCTCGACGAGCATACTGCAGCGCTTGACCCCAAGACTGCCGCAACAGTCCTGGAGACAACGGAGAAGATCGTCAACAGAGATCATCTGACCACGCTCATGATCACCCACAACATGCACGATGCGATCGTTCACGGCAACAGGCTGATCATGATGAACAACGGCAACATCATCCTTGACATAAGGGGAGAAGAGAAGAAGAAGCTTACCGTAAAGGATCTTCTCAACGAATTTGAGAAGGCTTCCGGCGAGGAGTTCTCGAACGATAAAGCCATTCTTTCTTAACAGATCTTAAGGGGCATTTCCATATATGAGAGAAGAGATAGTATCCGTTCTTAAGCGTTACGACGAATTGTCCAAGCTGATACTTGAACAGACGGTAGATCAGTATTCGGACGAGCTTATGAATAAGAACAGTGAAGCCGAGGAGGACTTTGAACAGAGACTTCAGGCTCTGGCTACCAAGGCTACTGACGATGCGACATATGAGCTTGAGAACGAGCCCGATGAGCAGCTGGGCGGCAAGAGTCTGAGGGATGTTTTCGAGGCGATGAGCTTTGAGGAGCTGTGCGAAGCTCTCGAGTATTCGGCGCTCAATCTCGACAGGGGAGTGCCGCAGAGCCTTATCGAAAGCATGGCCACTTCAGGCAACAGGGACCGCATCTGCGATTACTGTTCCGCCATCATCGGCAATGCGGCATGGACCGAGGATGAACTGAAGGATGACGATTCCGTATTCGAGATAGAGTTCCAGAAGGTCAGAGCGGCACTCGATGTGCTTATCAAGATGGAGGAACCCGCATTTGTGAAGGCCATCCTTGACAGATTCATGAGCTATCCCCAGGTAAGGGATTTTGTGGCGGAATCTATATCGGAGTATATTGAAGCATTTCCCGAAGTGTCTGTTCCGCTGCTGATCGACGAGCTCGAGCTCCATGCGGAAGAAGGAATGACCGGTCCCTGTGAGGACCTGGTGATCATGCTGACGGCCATCGGCAAAGAACATAAGAGCGATGTGATCTACGACGAACTGAGGCGTGCCTTCAGATATATGGAGAATAAGATCTACGCAGTAATCTGTCTGGCAGACTACGGTGACGACCGCGCCGTCAAGATGTTCAAGAATTACATCAACCGCAATCAGGATAATATCAGCCGTGAGCTGTTCTATGAGATGATGTCTTCGATCCAGAAGCTGGGCGGCGACATCAGCGACATTAACGACCCGTTTGGAGATTTTCAGAAGAAATACAAGACCGGAGGGTGATTACAATGCGGGAGAGAAGACTTGCCTCTGTTGATAATATGCTTAAACTGCTGAGGTCTTATATGGACAGAGATCAGATCCTTCTCGGTCATCAGAACGCCGGCCATATCGGTATCAGTATCGATGTGCACGACGGCACAGACTCTGATGTAAAGCGCATAACGGGCAGGATGCCGGCTGTCGTCGGAATCGATACGCTGAGCTTCCTCGGGTACGAAGGCAAGATGCACGACCTCATCAAGATAGTCAAGAATCTCCACAAAGAGGGCTGTATCATAACACTGTCCTCACACATGCCCAATTTCTCTCTAGGCGGTCCGGACACATTCTATGACTATTCGCCAAATAATACTGCGGACAGCTGCGGCAGAAGGATAATGCCGGGCGGCGACCTCAATGCCAAATACCTTAAGTTCCTTGACATGATCGTCGAATTTACAGGCCAATGCGTAGATGTGCACGGCGAGATGATACCCATGATCTTCAGACCTTTCCACGAGTGCAACGGCGACTGGTTCTGGTGGGGAAGACCGCATATAACGGATAGTGAGTACATAGAACTGTTCAGATATACCGTATCTTATCTGGAGGAACACGGTGTAACAAGTTTTGCCTACTGTTATTCGCCCAACGGACCTCTGATAGACAGTGATGACTTTATGGCCAGATACCCGGGCGACGATCTTATCGACATAATCGGCATAGATTTTTACCACGATAGACCTGCTGACGGCGACGGATATACCGGCATGCTCGATTCATCACTGACTTCGCTCTGCAGTATAGCTGACAGTCACGGGATCATTCCCGCCGTGACCGAGATCGGCTTGAGGATGCTGGATTCCGGCATATGCTACTACGAGGGACTTGCCCCGTCAGGCAACCCTCAGCACTGGTTCACGTCCACGGGCGAAGTAGTCTCGCACCACAAGATCGCCTATATGCTCTTCTGGGCAAATTTCTCCGATTCACAGCACTGGATCCCCTATATCAAAGGCGATGTCAGGCACGAAATGACGGATGATTTTATCGCTTTTGCCTCGTCTCCATCCATAGTTCTCGCTCCGGCATTTGACATAGGGTGACGTATGATTTAATATTCTATATGTTGACCGTGCGGGATTAACTCAGTTGGTAGAGTGTTAGCTTCCCAAGCTGAAAGTCGCGAGTTCGAGCCTCGTATCCCGCTCCACAAGACCCTTGTAAACACTGCGTT
>CADBNJ010000254.1 GCA_902795955.1 Oscillospiraceae bacterium | reverse complement strand
TATGAGAAGAACAGTACTTCCCTGCGCCTTCTTCTGTATCGCGTGAAGCTGTAGGATGCGAGCAATGCCGTAAAGAGCTGGCCTGCCACGATGGGCACCGTGAGGAGCACCGAATTCCAGTATCTGAACAGGTATGAGGGCGTCATGAACAGGAGCTTTTTGTACTGCTCGACTGACACCTGCTGAGGGATAAGCTGGAGCTGCGGCATCCTCTGAACGAACTGTGCTGTCCCCTGCGAGCCGCCCGGCAGGCTCTGGAAGATTATCCCGTAGTTGGCAGTTATCTCTGACGAGGACATGAACGAATTAAGGAACGTGAAGAATATCGGCAGGAGCGCCAGGAACGCCGCCACAGATATCACGGCCACGCCCAATACCGTAAACACTCTTCGCTTGACCGTACGCCTTTTAAGGACCGCCAGGTTGGCACTCCTTGCTTCGGCTACTATCTTCTGCCTCTGGGCCGGTGCGAGCTGATTAAAGAACGACTTTACCTCAGGCGTCTCCTTATAGATGTTACGCCTTGCAAGTGCTGCCTGTTTACGTCTCTCGTTACGGAGTTTGCTGTCCATGTTATTCCTCCGTACCCGAGTCGAGCTTATTCTCAATAATGAACAATATTCCGACGATGATGACCATCACGATACACATGATCACGGCACCTGTTGACAGCTGGGAATAATCCAGATGAGTAAACTTATTGTTCATGAAATGCTGCAATGTATAGAGCTTGTCGTACGGGTAATCGCCCGTCAGCAGATACACTTCCCTGAAGATCTTGAACGAGTTGATGAGTGACATTATCGCCACGAAGAAGATCGTGGGGCCCAAATAATAGAGCCTTATCGCAAAGAACCTCTTCACCGCTCCGGCGCCGTCCATGACCGACGACTCGACGACTTCCTGCGGGATGTTATTAAGCGCAGACAGGAACAGTATTATATTAAGCCCCAGATTCTTCCACAGATACAGGAATATGATCACTATCTGCCCTGAATTATCCTTGAACCAGTCGATCCTGTCAGATCCGAACAGCTGATACATCCAGCCGTTCAGCACTCCGTTATAACTGAAGAAAACCTGCCACATCAGCACTATCGATGCGACGGGGATCATCATGGGGGTAAGGAGGATACTCCGGAACACGCTCCTGGCGGGTATCTTCGAGTTAAGGATCAGGGCGAGGATCAGCGATATCAACACCCCCGACGGTACCGCTATTGCAGACAATATAAGCGTATTCCCCGCTGCCTCCCTGAAAGCATCGTTTGACAGGACCTTAACGTAATTATCTATCCCGGCAAAGCTGCTGTTGGTCGCCGACTTCTGGAATGACATCTTGATGAGCATCCCGAAAGGCACAAAGAAGAACAGCATAACCCCCGCAACAGACGGAAGGAGGAATCCTGTGGATACTCCCCAATCCGTCACCTTGCGCCTGAAGTGCAGGAGTCTCTTCCTGCGGAGGTGTTTGTGCTGTTCTTCTATATTATTCAAGATTCCATTGTACTCTCCGGATGCATCAAGGATGTTAAATCAAATAACTAATATGTACACAAAACTGATTCCTAATAATCGATTCATCTGTTATACAAATGCAATGCACATCACTTTTACTATAAAAGATTAGTCCAATCATTCTTCATTTACACCAACTTTATCTTTCCATCCTCCATCATGAACATCTTCTTTGCCACTTTTCCGACCTCGATATCATGAGTAACAATTACTATTGTCTTGTTGAACTTTTCATGAACTCTCACCAGCAATTCAACCACTTCAGCACTATTTCTCTTATCAAGATTGCCGGTAGGCTCATCACACAATATGATTTCAGGATCGTTCGCCAGCGCTCTTGCAATCGCTACTCTTTGCTGCTGGCCGCCTGATAACTGCAACGGAGTATGATCTAATCTGTCGGTAATGCCCAAGATATCGCAGATCTCGCCGATATGTTCTTCATTAGGTTTCCGGTGTGAGATCAGAACAGGAGCAACAATATTCTCTTTTACTGTCATTTCATTTATCAGATTGAATTTTTGAAAGACAAAACCTATTCTCTCACACCTTATCTTAGACAAAGCGCGATCGTTAAGCGTTGCTATGTCAATATCACCTATGAACACCTTCCCGGCTGTCGGCTTATCAAGTCCGCCGAGCAAATGAAGCAGAGTACTCTTACCGCTTCCGGATGAACCCATCACAGATACAAAATCACCCGATCCTATCTGAAGATCAACACCATCTACCGCAATTATCTTATTATCGCCTACTTCGTATATTTTAGTCAGATTTTCCGTACTAATCCCCATCACGATCACTCCTCTTCTGTAATCATCTTATGCTTTCTCAGATACCTGATCTGAGGAATGCTTCCCAGTATTATCAGTAATATGCCTGTCAGCAGGCAAACAGCCAATGCTGATATAAAGTTATAATCAAACAGATTACGCGTGTATGGGAGAGAATCATACCATGGAGCTCCTCCCGAATATGAAGCTTCCCATTCGCCTGTTTCCAGTTTTTTCCTGATGTACATAAAGAGATTCTGACACAGGTATACCGGAATGATCGATAT
>CADBNJ010000253.1 GCA_902795955.1 Oscillospiraceae bacterium | reverse complement strand
CGGAACAGAATTACTGCGAGCGCAGACTAAATGTTCCACTAAATTGATTCAGATTCACAAGTTTACTGCGTACGCAGCCAATTAAATATTAGTCAGAATAAGACCGCAGCCGGCTTCGCCGGTGGTGACCGGGACGACTTGACCTGCCTTCTCAGAAGAAAGGCATTGCCGTCCACTCACATGCATAGAACGCAATCGAAGTCACGGAGAACAGTACTATGACTCCCATGGAGATCTTCTGCAGGAGCCTGCGGTATTCGTTCCCGCTCTTGGGGAAGCACAGCGCCGTGAACAGCAGGAAGCATATTACAGTCGGGAAAACATACCTGAAGTTCACTGAACAAGTAAGCGGATACTTGAAAGCAAATACGATGATGCTCGCGAATTCCGTGACCAGCATTATCAGAACGGCAAACAAACAGGTGTCATGCTTTCGGAAGGCGCGGATAAGAGCCTTGATGAGTCCCACAATGAACATGATCACCAGGATAAGACCGAGGAAGAGCAATATGGTCGCGATAAGCGTAATCCCGAACTTGTCGTGATGATCGAAATCATCGAACAGCGAGCTCTTGAACAATACCGTGAAAATGTTGAATTCCTTATAGTTCTCATCAAAGATCACATACGGTATGGACATGGACGCTTCAGAAGTCCCGAATAATCTCTCGGTCAGCGAATACCCCGACAGATCCTGTGACGGTATGATCCCCAGATCAAATACGTATGTCGGCGGGATCCCCCACCTTATGAGATTGCGCACCGGGAACCACAGTCCCAGCGGGAATGCAATGCCTGCAAATGAGAGAAACTGAAGCCAGATGTGCTTGTCTCTGAATCTTGAACGCAGGAGCCCCACAAGGAATATGAACCCTACAGGCACGGCGATAAGCCCTGTCGACAGCTTGCTCATCATCGCAAGACCGATGCAGACAGCCGTCAGGATTATCCTCTTATATCCCGGCCTCTCATACCACCGCAGCGCGTTATAGAATGCCGCGATGAAGAACATGTTCGCCGGGGGATCGTTATTGATCTGACCTGCGGATATGATCAGGAAGGGATAGAAAGCCACCAGCATGAACGAAGCAACAAGTGCCGTTCCTTCTATCTTGAAGAACCTCAGTATCTTGTACAGAAGTATCATCGTCACCAGCGAATAGAACAGCGAGATGCACATGAGGAACTCGTAATTGCCTGCTCTTCCGGGGAACACGACCGAATTGATCTTCATTGCCACGGCGCTTATTATGTGATGAAGCGGCGGATGGTAGAACTGCCCGTATCCCCTGAAGTCAAAATCGGGAAGCCTGCAATTATCGTACAGATAGAAGATGTAATTATCGTGCACCGCATTCACGGGATTGCGGTCAAAATTCCCGATATCGTGCTGATAGGGATCGTTGGCCATCGAATACATGGCAAACCACATTCTCGCGAGGATCCCCGCAGCCGCGATCAGCAGTATCAGAGCAGACGTATCAAGTCTCTTCCTTATCCCGAGTACTGTTCCCGCAGCAATAATAACAACGACCAGGGCGATATATGTCACCATCATCGCCATGGTCGATATTCCTGCATTATTCAGAAATCTTACCGTCCCGCCGGTCACGAGCCAGAACAGGATACATATCATTGCTGATATGGAATAAGGATGTGCCTTGATCAGAGGCAGAACTTTCCCTTCCCGCTTAAGGCTCATCTGTCGGTCAGGCTGTCTTCAGGCCTGCGTAATCGTATACGATACCGGTTACGGTATTGTCCGTGATAACAAATGACAGTACCGCATCACCCTTCTTGTACTTGATAACGGAACCCGTCTCCTCGGAAGGTGCACCGTAAGCTGCCGTAACCTCATCCTTGGTGGAACCGATCCTGATGCCCTCTTCCGTTGTGACGGCATCGGCCTTGAGCTCAATGGAGCTGATCATGTCAGCCGTTCCCGAAGGATATGTGTAGACTGTGAAAAGCGGATAGACATAAGTCTTATCAAGACCCTGATATGCGCATGATTCCGATTCGAAATACTTCGTCGGTTCACCCAGTGCCGCAACAACGGGCGCCACATCGGTGTTGACCGTGATCTTCGTTCCGGAATATGTGAAAGAATAAACATCGGATGACTGCGCAGGATTGCCGCCCTGGCCGTTCTCACCTGACGCCTTCGTGATCGTCGTCTGGCTGCTGCCGATGCTGACAGGATCCTCTGAACCGCTGCCGGAGCATCCTGCTGCTGCAAATGCCATGGCGCCGATGAGCACCGCTGTAGCTATCTTTGTTATATGTTTTGACTGCATATTATATACCTCCGTAAATTCAAAGATTATTGTATCACACTATGTTTTGAGCATACCACAAGTCATATGCCCAAAGCGTAAGGTAGAACACAGCCGATAAGACGGCAAAAATCACAACGGCTCCACGCAGGAGCCCGGATATTGTCCTGAAGTTCGCCGACTCCCCTATCCTGTCGTTCAGCGTTACAAATCCCAGCACGAACGTTATCGTGACAGGAATGATATACCTGAAGTTCATCGTGCACGGATACGGGAATTTGAAGCAGAACACCGTGTACGATATAAGCTCTGCTGCAACCAGCATCACCAGCGCCGAAGTCTCCCACACATATTTCTTTGTCCTGAGTGCTCTGATCATCATGTAAATGATCCCCGCGGCAGCAACCGCTGCCAATACCGCGAACAGCGCGAAAACAGCAAAGCTCAGCAGTCCCCAGAATGCATGCACCCTGTAGTCGTCATCGTCGAACACCGCCGACCAGGCCGCATAATACGGAATGTTGTAATAACCGCTGTTGTCGATGAAGTCGAACAGCCTCTGGAAAACACTGTACTCTTCGAGCGATTTGTCATATAGAGGCACCGGTATGTACGTGGGCGGAACACCCCATCCGATAAGATTGCGGACCGGGAACCACAGCCCCAGCGGGAAAGATATCAGTGCGAACAAAATGTAATGTCCCCATATCCTGATCTCCTTGCCCCGGGTCCTGATGAGGGCAGCCAGAAGTATTATGCCGACAGGCACCGCAGCGAGCCACACGGACAGCTTTGTCATCATGCCGAGCCCCACTGCAAAGGCACTCCCGACGATATATCTCAGCCTGTACCCTTCCCTGAACCATCTGAAGATAAAGTATATCGACATGACAAAGAGCATGACGGACAGAATGTCATTGTTGAGTTCTCCGGCGTTGATAATGAATATCGGGAAGAATGCCAGGAACAAAGCCGCCGTTGTCTCCGCCTTCTCAGATATATCGAACATCCTGACGATCCTGAACATGAACACCGAGGACAGGAAGCTGTACCCCAGAGTCAGCATCTGAAGGACTTCGTAATTCCTCGTAAGCGACGGGAAGACAAGGCCGTATCCCCGCATGAAATAAGCGCATATCAGATGGTGGAGCGGCGGATGATACCACTGGTCCATCTCCCTGACGTCAGCGTTCGGGATCCACCCGTAATGCCTTATATAATCTATGTATCCGGCATGGTGAGGATCGAACTTGTCGGGCATAAAATCACCCACGTCGTTCTGCCTGAGCCATGTATCCGTATACTGTGAATAGCAGAACCCGATCCAGAATCCGGCCATGAATATCAGGAATACCTGTGATTCACGGTCAAGCTTGCCGCTGGCCCTGAGATAAACTGCGCAGATCATGATAAGAACAGACCCGCCCGCAGTCAGGATCAGATCGTAATTAACGGCAGAAAAGCCCGCTGCTCCGCCTATAACACCGCCCGCCGCGGCCCCGATAATTACAGGCAGTATCCTCTTCGTTGCAGCCCACGCGAGCACGCCGCACAGACCCGCAAATACCGCTGCGAGGTCGAACGCTGTCATAAGCCCGGATCTGCCCTTTGCAAACACTGCCAGAAAGAGGCATGCCGCTGCCGTCAGAATCACGGGATACGTCCTTTGTTTACCGGTTTCCATGGTGAAAGTATAACATTTATTATTAATAATAAAAATATTCTTGATTTTCGCCTGTTTTGATTAGATAATTGATAGCGTTCGAGTAAATGGCTCGTGTTTTTATGCGGCTTTTTTCAAGTATCAATTTATTTTATGAAGGGGTTTGCAATGAAGAAAGTACTAGTTTGCAAAGAGAAGGTCGAAGCTGAGACCAGAGTTGCACTCATACCTGACGACATCAAGCG
>CADBNJ010000252.1 GCA_902795955.1 Oscillospiraceae bacterium | reverse complement strand
GTTATGCTCGAAGATGAAGGCCTGCCGCCGTGCATTATCCTTAAGAGTGATAATACGACTATATACGCATCAAGAGATCTTGCATCTGCTCTGTACAGGTACAGAACATATAACTTTGACAAGAATATCTACGTTGTAGGCAATACGCAGGCACTCCATTTCAGGCAGGTCTTTGCCGTTCTTAAGAAGGCCGGATTTGACTTTGCCGATAATTGTGAGCATGTTGCCTTCGGTCTCGTCAAGTTCAAGGATATGAAGTTCTCAACGAGGGAGGGCAATGTCGTTCTTCTTGAGGATCTTCTCAACGAGTCAGTCAATAAGACTAGAGAGATAATAGAGAATAATGCCAGGGAACGCGGACAGGATATGCCGGAAGAGGAGATTAATGATATTGCCGAGAAGCTTGGCGTAGGCGCAGTTATCTATACTTTCGTTAAGTCCGGAAGAGAGAGGGACATCGTATTCTCTTGGGATGAGATGCTCGACTTCAACGGTGATACGGCGCCTTATCTGATCTATACGTATGCAAGGACAAGATCAATACTGCGCAAGGCTGAGTCATTGGGTATTAGTACCGGCGGAACAGACTGCCTTAAGCTCCTTACGGGTGATGATGAATATGCTCTCATCAGAGCTTTGTCCGAATTCGGCAATTCGATCAGCAAAGCGGCATCAAGCAATGAGCCGTTTATGATCGCCAGACAGATCGCCGAGATCGCCAGGGCACATAACAGATTCTATAATAATTCGAGCATCCTCAATTGCGATAACGACGATCTTAAGCAGGCCAGACTTGCTCTGTGTGAAGCCGTTTGTACGGCGATCAGGGAGGGGCTTGATCTTCTGGGTATTAATACGGTTGAGAGGATGTAAGCAGGATGATCAATTTTGCGGATATCAAATACGAACGTCCTTCTGTTGATGAATTCAGGGAGAAGGTCCAGAATATCAGATTCAGACTGATGACGTCACAGGAACTTGAAGCTGCTGAGTCAGCTATATTTGAGTATGAGAAGATGATGAGCAAGTTTGATACGGCTTATGCGCTGTGTAATATCCTTCATGATCTTGATACATCGAATGATTTCTACACAGATGAGCTGGAATACTATGACGAAGCGATTCCGACAGTAAGTGAGATCTCTTCAGGTGTTCTGTCCATTCTCCTCAGCTGTCCGTGCGCAGATGCACTTCGTGCCAAATACGGTGATATGATATTCAGGAAAGCACAGAATCAGAAAGAGACGATATCCAAGGAGATCATCGAAGATCTGGCCGAAGAGTCGGCACTGGAGAATGAATACGGTCAGCTTCAGTCAGAGGCGGAGATAGTTTTCGCCGGTGAAAAGCTCAATCTGAGTCTGCTAGCGCCTCACCTTGAATCAACGAACAGGACGGAGAGAAGGGCTGCGGCGAAGGCTTTTGACGATTACTATATGATGCGCAAGCCCAAGTTCGACCAGATATTCGATGATATGGTCAAGGTGCGTACCAGAGCCGCGCAGAAGCTTGGCTATAAGAACTTCACCGAACTCGGATATAAAAGAATGGAACGTTATGATTACGACCGCAAGGACGTAGCACGGTTCAGGGAGGCAATCCTCAAATATATCGTTCCGATCACCGAACAGATAAGGAGACTCCAGAAGGACAGACTCGGCGTCGATGAATTGATGTTCTATGATCTTCAGTGCCAGTCGAAGCACGGCAATCCGGTGCCTTCCGTGTCAATGGATACATATGAGCAGGTGACGGGGGAATTCTTCCGCAGGATGTTTGGTGCTTCTCCCAGCTTCTTCGATGTGCTGTCTAGTCACGGATTCACGGACCTTCTGTCGCGCAAGAACAAGTCGACAGGCGGATACTGCATGTATCTTGAAGACTATACGATCCCTTTTATATTCATGAACGGTAATGGAACGGCTGACGATATCGCTACTGTTGTTCACGAAGGCGGACATGCATACGCGGCCATCAAGAGTTCGGAATCTTCCCCGTTCGTGGAATGCCTGTCTCCGACTCTTGAGACATGCGAGATCCACTCTACGGCCATGGAATATATGTCATATCCTTACATGAGCCTGTTCTACGGTCAGGCGGCAGACAGCTATTGCCAGCACCATATGACAGACGGATTGTTGTTCCTCCCGTATGGATGTATGGTCGATGAATTCCAGCATATCATTTACGATGATCCCGATATGACACCTGACGACAGGCATAAGGTGTGGAAGTCCCTTGAGGAGAAATATCAGCCCTTTATCAAATACGATGACCAGCCGTTCCACAAGATGGGAGGAGCCTGGATGAAGAAAGACCATATCTTCACGTCACCTTTCTATTACATCGACTATTGCCTGTCACAGATATGTGCACTGCAGTTGTGGATGGAGTCGCGCGAGGACATGAAGACTGCTCTTATCAAGTACAACACTCTGTGTGAAGCAGGCGGCAATGATACCTTCCTGAATCTGCTTGACAAGGCCGGACTTAGGTCTCCATTTGATACTGACGTCATCAAGACAATAGCGTATGCGTGCTGTGATTTCCTT
>CADBNJ010000251.1 GCA_902795955.1 Oscillospiraceae bacterium | reverse complement strand
CCGGCAACAGAGCCGGCAGCTGAGTCCGGGGCAGAGCCTGTCATTGACGGGAGTGTTAAGGAGACTGCTCCCGAAGTGCCGCCCCCGTCCGGGGAACTCCCGGGGCAGGAACCGGTCATTCTTCTGGGACCGCCGAGGGATTATGCGCCGGAGCCCGGGCAGAAGCCTGCTATAAGGCAGCCCAGATTCGACCGGTCTATCCTTGGCGAGGAGACTGACGGCGAAGAAGCGCAGGTCCCCGATGACAGAGAATGAGAGCAGTCAACTTTATTGTTGCATTGAACTGCCTTAACTTGTAGAATTGCCATAGTAAGTTAATACGGAGATAAGTAATGGCCAAGAATGCGAAGCATTGGAAGACTTTTGTTGCTTCCAAGGAAGATAAGGAACTTAAAGCTAAGACCGGTGTTGACCCTCTTGAGGAAGGTCTCCGCGACATGGGATGGTTTGCTCATTCCAAGAGGATCGTGGCAAAGAGCATCAAGAGGACACAGGAGACATTCGGGGAGGAGATCGGCAATTCGATAACTGCCGGTGTAATGGCGCTGTTTCTGCTCTGCATCATACCTTTCGCCGCCGTTGATGCTTATATCAGCGAGCCGATGTTCGAGGGAGGACGTTCCCCTGACAGGATGATGGTAGTCATAAGCGTATCCATATTCCTGATAACCTTATTCCTGTCGCTTCTGTTCTCGACCATATTCCACTTCATGAAGCACGGTACGCCTCAGAAGCGCGTTATGAATAAGATGAACAGGATCATCGTCTATTATGCCATTCTCGGCGCATATACGCCCATCTGCTTCTGCCTTCTTCCCGTTGTGTCGGGAAGTGTCATCTGGGCACTTGAAGCGGCCTGCGCCGTTGCGGGAACACTTGTTACAGCCATCACGTATCCGCAGAGCAAGACGGGCAATGTAATATCCAAGATCATCTACGTTATCATGGGATGGATGATCCTCTTCAGGATCGGCACATTCTATGCGGCTACGACGAAGCTCTGCTTCTGGCTTATCGTATCCGGCGCCATCTCATACTCTGTGGGGCTGTGGTTCAATTTCGGCAAGAAATTCAAGTTCTCCCACATGGTATGGCATCTGTTCGTGCTGGCATCTTCAGTGCTTCACGTGCTCGGATTCGTATTCTTTTTTGCATACTGATAACACTCAGGCCGTTGTAATTTCCCTGTAAATTGCAGTTTAAGAGTAAAAGTATTATAATTAATGCGTGTAAGTATACGCGGAATGTACTTCGGGGGTCATAAATGGGCAAGAGACGTTCGATAGCTTTACTCGTCGGTCAGGCGTATGAGTATTATCAGTCATCCTTTATTGAAGGATTGCTCAGTACTCTTTTTGCCGCTGACTGTGACGTAAGCGTCTTTGCCATGTATGAGAAATACCAGAATACCGCTGCACGTGAGGTCGGTGAGACATCGATCTTCAAGCTTGTTCCATATGAGAGATTTGACGGTTTTATTCTGATGCTCGATACCCTTCAGACACCGGGTCTCGCTGACAGCATTGTTGATGCGGTCAAGTCGCGTGTCAAGGTACCGGTGGTAACGGTCGATAAGCTTATAGAGGGCTATACCTGTGTCCAGCCGAGGCATTATGAGGGAATACAGGTCCTGATCTCTCATCTCATCGAGGAACACGGATATACCGACATAGCTTTCCTTACCGGCAAATCCTGGCATCCTTATTCCAAGGAGCGTCTTCAGGCGTTTAAGGACTGCATGAAGCAGCACGGACTCGAGGTCGGTGAGAACAGGGTCTTCTACGGAGATTTCTGGTATACGAGCGGTGAGAATCTGGGCGATAAATTAGTGAAGATGAACGGTGTACTCCCGCAGGCAGTCGCCTGTGCAAATGACCAGATGGCCGTAGGTCTTGCCAAGTCGCTTACGGAACACGGATTGAGAATACCTGAGGATATCGCCGTGGTAGGCTACGATTCCAACGATGAGGGGCGCTATGCACCCAAGCCGCTGACATCCGTCACGCTTCCTGCAAAGGCTCTTGGCGTTCACGCAGCGAAAGTTATAAATGCTCTTATTGACGGGGAGGAACTTCCGGAATTCACCGAGCCCATCGAGATGTACTACGGTGAGAGCTGCGGATGTCATAACGAGAGCGGCTCAATGGTAAGCCTCGTCCGTTCAACATGGAATACCGACCTGTCCTCCAACAGTGTCTTCTCTCCCTTCAACCACATGGATGAAGACCTCCTGTCCCAGTCAACTTTCTACGGACTGATGAATACGGTGTTCTCATATACATACCAGATAAGGGAATTCGCAAGCTTCAGCCTTTGTCTCAACGAAGACTGGCAGCATTACAATACCGGTGATATCAGATCACCTGAGCCATTCTCGAAGAGGATGGTACATGCCCTGTACTGCGGCCCTGAGAATATGGGACAGGACAGGATCGCGATGGATGATTTCTTCGACAGGAAAGACCTCGTTCCCGGATTCGACGATGAGAGAGATAAGCCGAGAGTGTTCTTCTTTACGCCTGTCTATTTTGAGGATACGGCATACGGTTATTCGGTTATCAGCTTTGACAAGCCTCATTCGCATTCGGAGGGATACAGGATCTGGCTCAGATGCGTAATGCGCGGTCTCGAGTATTTCAGGAGACAGGAGCAGCTCCGCTCATCAAATGCAAAGCTTGAGGCTAACCTTATCCGTGAACCTATTACCGGTTTCTACAACTATAAGGGATTTCAGGCGCAGGCAGATGAGATCCTGGCAAGCATCAGGTCTGACGAGGACGGCAACAGGCGTTTTATCGGAGTTGTTGCAGTCGATATCAAGAACCTGTCCGGTATCAACAGCGAACACGGCAGAGCAGCAGGCGATAATGCGATCGTCAAGCTTGCAGATATAATCAGGAAAGTATCCGAAGACGATTCGGTATTTGCCCTCGGCAATGGTGAGTATTTTATCGTAACCGTGCTTCAGGACGAGAAGGACAGCAAGCTCGATGATTACATTGCAAAGATCAAGGAACTGCTTGCTAAGCTTAATGAGAGCAATGCTGAATTCGAGCTCGATATTTCGTACGGATCGGCCAAGGAGATTCCCGGCGGAAAGAATGATTTAGAGAGGCTTGTGGGCGTCGCGATCAACAATAAGAATGTCAGGAAGCGCAACATCGCCAAGGCTGAGTCCGGCGGCAATCTGACGGAGGAAGAGAAGGAGGAGGCCAAGGTCGTTCACGATATAATCGAGAACAACATGATCAACTACCACTTCCAGCCGATCGTTGTCGCATCCACCGGTGAGATATATGCTTATGAGGCGTTGATGAGAGCGAACGTCGTGCCTTATATGCCGCCTCCGGTCGTACTCAAATATGCTGAATTCTTCAACCGCCTGTACGATATAGAGAAGGCAACTTTTAATAACGTCCTTGATATCTTCGACAAGAATGAATCAGAGTTTGCACCCGGATCCAAGGTGTTCATCAACAGTATTCCGGGTCACATACTTAAGGACTCTGATTTCGCGGAACTCTCTGCAAAGATCGAGTCCCATACGGACAGGATAGTCGTTGAGTTCACCGAGCAGACGGAGGTCCGGGAGTCCGAGATATCCAAGATCAAGAAGAGGTATGAGGAAGCCGGTCTCAAGACGGCCATCGACGATTATGGCACCGGATATTCCAACATTACAAATCTTCTCATGTACATGCCCGATTACGTGAAGATCGACAGAATGCTCCTGTCGGGAATACAGAATTCGCCGCAGAAGCAGCACTTTGTAAAGGATATAATCTCCTTCTCACATGAGAACGGCATCATGGCTCTTGCAGAGGGAATAGAGACGGTGGAAGAGTACAAGACCGTGCTCGAACTGGGCGTTGATCTCGTCCAGGGCTACTTTGTTGCCAGACCGTCCGCGAAGATAGTTAAGGAGATAGATCCGGAACTCAAGAAGCAGATACTCGATCTCTCCCGTATCGTGGAGCACGAAGTTCACAAAGATACATATGTGGCAGGACGCGAAGGGCGTATATCACTGCCTGTCCTCATTGAGGAGGGCTACAGCAAGATCGTTCTTCCGAATGCCGAAATGACATACCGTGACATCACCGTATCCGGCGCGCCGGGCCTGGAGACAGACATCTTTATTTCCGTTGAGGACGGATATCAGGGCAGTCTCGTTCTCGAGAATGTCGGATTATCCGGAACAAAGACGGGCAATGCGATCGTTATCGGAGAAGGCTGTGACCTGGCTATCGAGTTAAGAGGCGAGAGTGTCCTGGAGAACGGCGGCATCAAAGTTCCCGCAAGTTCCAAGCTTGTATTCTCCGGTGACGGCGGCATCAAGATCAATGTCAGAAGACTCGAAGCTTACGGCATAGGCAATGCGCTGATGACCGAGCATGGTGAGCTGGTCTTTGACCAGGATGGAACGATCGAGATCAATATCGATTCGGCTCAAGGTATCGGCATAGGCTCAGGTTACGGCGGAGACATCCATATTAACAGAGGCAGATAT